>NZ_JAHQUY010000107.1 GCF_019052365.1 Leyella stercorea | reverse complement strand
GTTGATTTTTCTGCTTACCATAGGCTCATGTCTTTATGATTTCACAAATCTCGTCAGACAACTCCTTGATGCCACTTCCTCGCAACAGATTCGGGTCTGCAGGGAAGATGGTGGAACGGAACACAGCCTTTCGATTCTCCGACAGTTCTCTTCTGAAACGCTTGCTGTCAGGAAGTCGTGTGTTGAGAAGTGAATAGCCGAGAGAAGCAAACATTCCTTCATACACTTCATATAAATTCGTGCGTTCTCGTTTGTCAACCATCGTCCAGAAGAATGCAAGTTCCTTGGTGACAGACAAGCCCGGAGTCACAAGGTTGTCGTAGAACATCTGGACAAAACTCAATGCGCTTTCTATCACAAAGCGGTCAGCGCTGACCGGAACAAAGATGTAATCCATCTGTGACAAGGTCTTCATGACACCTTCGCTTTTGATTGTTCCCGGCATGTCAAAGAAAATAAAGTCGGGTTCAACCTCAGATTCCTCCAACACTTTCTCTGCGTCATCAAGTGCGTTGAGTGCATTGCTTCTCGTAACACTGTAGGATTTCTTGCCCAACTTCTTGAAATGCTCACAGGCTTGTGCCTTGAAATAAACGCTGTCCTTGATGAGTTCCATTTCCTCATCACGCAGGTCTGCGATGTTGTGCTGTGGTTCGTCACAGTCAATGACCACTACATTGAAACCTTTAACATTGTGAATGTAGTTGGCTACAAGAGCCGTGATGGTGGATTTTCCGATTCCACCTTTCTGTGTCGCAAAAGCTACAAATCTTGTTTTACTCATATCTTTAACTTTTTAATTTGTTGATAACTCACTTCCATGATTTTCTGCCAATTAAATGATATGAACACATAAGTGTCCATGTCTATAAGTCATTGCTCCATTATGGAGACCTTGAACCATTGCAGTGCTTCATCATTTCCATACGACAGTACGACAGTGAATCATTAAGTCTGTACGTCAGTAGCGCATCATTGATGCAAGGCGATACTGCAATAATGACAGGTTTATTCATTTCTACAAATGCTTGTTTCATCATATTTTCAAATCATTAGTTCGATGTTTACGGCTGCAAAGTAACAACGCTTTTTCCGAAAAACAATGGTTTTCAAATCCTGTGGCAGCATGTTGCCGATAGTTGCAGTGGTTGTCTGGGGTGCATCTGTTCCAAGGGTGCTATTTTAGCCGTAATTTTGCACCCGAAAGGCAAAACAATGGATGGCGCATCCATATCGTTCCGAGAAGAACTAAGGCTTGATGCTCCGCAAAGGACAGGATTTCCCGAACAGCGTCCATTCGGGATGGGGACAGCTTCTTACGAAGGCTAACTTCAATCCACCCTAAGCGGATTTTTATGTCCTCAAAGACATAGCAAGGTATGTTTTGAGTTACTCAAAACCTTTGGAGTTACTCTCCAAAGACCTTGCCCTGCCGGGTTGGTAGCCTCTCCGAAGTCGGGCTCCCCATGTTCCAATCTGACGATAGTTTGTGCAATTCCATTATAGCCGCATGTACCACTTAATCCATTTTAATATGAACACAGAAAGAAAACGAGGGGGACGAATCCCCAAGCTGAACCCGAAGTCGCACCATGTGATGCTTCGGTTCGACGATGACGAGTGGATGAAATTCCTCGTCATGTATGAGCAGACTGATGTGAAGGCAAAGGCTGTCTTTGCCAAGGCACGCATCTTCGGCGAGCCGTTCAAGGTGTTGCGAGAGGACAAGACACTGGTGGAATACTACACCAAGCTTTCCTCTTTTCACTCGCAGTACCGAATGATTGGCAACAACTACAACCAGGTTGTCAAGGAACTCCGTTGTCATTTCTCAGAGAAAAAGGCGATGGCTTTGCTCTATAAGCTGGAGAACTGCACCAGGGAACTGGTCTCTCTTACCCGTGAGATTGTTGAACTAACCCGTAAGTTTGAGGAAAGATGGTCGCAAAGATAAGTTTCGGAAGTTCATTGTATGGCGCACTGGCATACAATGGTGAGAAGATTAACAAGGAAGAGGGAAAGCTCTTGGCAACGAACAAGATCTTCGATGATTGTTCGGGAAAGACGAGCATCGCCAACGCCTTGCGTGATTTCCAGCGATACCTTTCTCCGCACATCAGAACAGAGAAGCCTGTCGTGCATATCTCCCTGAATCCGCATCCTGATGATGTGCTGACGGATATGGAGATGGAGAACATCGCACGGGAATACTTGGAGCGCATGGGATATGGCAACCAGCCATACATGGTTTACAAGCATGAGGACATTGACCGTCACCACATGCACATCGTGACCATCCGAGTGGATGAAAACGGCAAGTGCTTGGATAGCCGATACAACTACCATAAGAGCAAGGCTATCACTCGTGACTTGGAGATGAAGTACAATCTCAACAAGGCAGACCGCAAGCAACGTCGATTCGACAATCCACTTCGTAAGGTGGATGCAAGCCAAGGCAATGTGAAGAAGCAGGTTGCCAACACAGTAAAATCTCTCTGCGCTACCTACAGGTTCCAGTCCTTGGGCGAGTACCGTGCACTTCTCTCCTTATATAATATATCCTTGGAGGAAGTCAGAGGCGAAGTTGGCGGTCATGAGTATCATGGTTTTGTCTATTCTGCCACGGACGGACAGGGCAATAAAGTTGGAAATCCTTTCAAGGCTTCCAAGATTGACAAATCTGTCGGTGTGGAGGCAATAGAAAAACGGTTCGCTTATTCTACCAAGAAGTTCAAGGAGGAAAAGAAACTCTCCGAGATGACCCGTCATAGTGTGGAAGCTGTCTTGAAGCAGACGTACCATAAGGATAAGTTCGTTGAACTGCTGAAAGCAAAGGGTATTGATGTTGTTTTCCGACATACAGCTGACGGCCGTATCTACGGAGCAACATTCATTGACCACCGCACCCAAAGCGTGTTCAATGGTTCAAGACTTGGAACGAATCTTTCTGCCAATGCCCTGCAGGAGCACTTCACCTTGCCTTACGAGAATGTGCAGCCGATACCGCTTACCATCCCGAAGGAAGATGGCATAATGCCGGAACAGGAATATCATGGTTCTGGCTTGTTCGATGAGTACGGCAGCGGTCTTGGACTTATGGCAGGGAATGGTTCTTCCAACGAGGCACAGGAAGCAGCATTCGATAGAGAGTTACGCAGAAAGAAAAAGAAGCGAAAAGGGAGAAACCTTTAATCGTATTATCAAGGTATAACTTCAAAACAGAAAAAACAATGGCACAAGAAGACGATTTGAGAGCATTGGGAAAAATCATGGATTTTCTCCGTGCCGTGAGTATAATTCTCGCTATTATGAATGTGTATTGGTATTGCTATGAGGCAATGCGCATGTGGGGAGTGACAATCGGGGGGGTTGACAGAATCCTTATCAACTTCAACAGAACAGGTGGTTTATTTCATTCTATCCTCTATACCAAGCTGTTTTCGCTTCTGCTCCTGGCACTCTCATGTCTGGGAACCAAGGGCGTGAAAGCGGAAAAGATGAGTTGGAACAGGATTTGGACGGTTCTTGCTGTTGGCTCCTGTCTGTTCTTCCTCAACTGGTGGTTATTGCTTCTGCCTATATCACATTTGGGCAATGCCACGCTGTACATTTTTACAATGACAGCGGGTTATATCTGCCTGTTGATGGGAGGACTCTGGATTAGCAGGCTCTTGAAACACAACCTCATGGAAGATGTCTTCAATAATGAGAACGAGAGTTTCATGCAGGAGACCAAACTCATGGTGAACGAGTATTCTGTCAATCTGCCTACACGTTTTTACTATAAGAAGAAGTGGAACAAAGGTTGGATTAACGTGGTCAATCCCTTCCGTGCCTCGATGGTGCTCGGCACGCCGGGTTCGGGTAAGTCTTACGCCATTGTGAACAACTATATCAAGCAGCAGATTGAGAAAGGCTTTGCCATGTATATCTACGACTATAAGTTCCCCGATTTGTCAGAGATAGCCTACAATCACCTGCTTCATCACTTGGATGCCTACAAGGTAAAACCTCAGTTTTATGTCATCAACTTCGATGATCCGAGAAAGTCGCATCGGTGCAATCCTATCAATCCCGCCTTTATGACGGATATATCGGATGCCTACGAGAGTGCCTATACTATTATGCTCAACCTTAACCGTTCGTGGATTCAGAAGCAGGGAGACTTCTTTGTGGAGTCGCCGATTATCTTGCTGGCTGCCATCATTTGGTTTCTGAAGATATATGAGAAAGGAAAGTACTGCACCTTTCCCCATGCTATCGAGTTTCTGAACCGTCCTTACGCACAGATATTCCCGATACTCACTTCTTACGATGAACTTGCCAACTATCTTTCTCCCTTTATGGACGCTTGGGAGGGAGGAGCGCAGGATCAGTTGCAGGGACAGATAGCCAGTGCCAAGATACCGCTTTCACGAATGATTTCACCAGCCCTTTATTGGGTGATGACGGGCGATGATTTTTCGCTTGACATCAATAATCCCAAGGAGCCGAAAGTGCTGGTTGTAGGTAACAATCCCAACCGCCAGAATATCTATTCGGCAGCACTTGGTCTGTATAATAGCCGTATCGTGAAGCTCATCAATAAGAAGAAGCAGCTCAAATCGTCTGTGATAATCGACGAGTTGCCGACTATCTACTTTCGTGGGTTGGATAACCTTATCGCCACAGCCCGAAGCAACAAGGTCGCCGTGTGCTTGGGTTTTCAGGACTTTTCGCAGCTTACCCGTGACTATGGCGACAAGGAGAGCAAGGTAATCCAGAACACTGTAGGCAATGTGTTTAG
The DNA here is from genome assembly GCF_019052365.1 of Leyella stercorea. Lineage (GTDB taxonomy): Bacteria > Bacteroidota > Bacteroidia > Bacteroidales > Bacteroidaceae > Prevotella. Next base: position 1,701 of record NZ_JAHQUY010000107.1, on the reverse strand, counting down.
CGGTCAAGTTGTGGGCGAAACTGCCAAGACACTTAGCGAACGCTTCGGAAAGGTGCTACAGCAACGGCAGTCCATGACCATCAACCGCAACGACAAATCCACCTCCATTTCCACGCAAATGGATAGCCTTATCCCGGCAAGCAAGATTTCCAACCTCACACAAGGTATATTCGTGGGTGCGGTGTCCGATAACTTCGACGAACGCATCGACCAAAAGATTTTCCATGCGGAGATAGTGGTGGATAGCGTCAAGGTGTCGGCAGAAATGAAAGCATACCAGCCTATCCCAGTGATAGTGGAATTCAAAAACGAAGATGGCTCCGATAATCTCAAAGAGACTATCGAAGCCAACTATCGTAAGGTAAAACAAGAGATACTGACGCTGGTTGATTCGGAGATTCAAAGGATAAAAAACACCCCTGCCTTGTCCCATCTCATTCCAGACAAGTAGTGCAAACACGGATTGGGTATTGTGGTTGCGGTGTTATGATTACGGACCGTAGCTATACCCACAGGTAAATCCTTATGATAGCTGTTAGCACTGATAAACTGCGGCTGTAACAAATCGTTTTCGGTTCAGTCGTTTCAGGTGGATACGAAGTGTAAGATTGTGCCACTCGATATGGTTGGTAGAACGGAAAACGGTACGGTGTATTTTTCAGCTGATGAGATAACTGTATTTTTTCAGTTTATCGGTGTAAATCATTTTGGCTTTGGACAGAAAAAGACTTTGAAGCACAACAGACAGAGTACGGTTGGTACGTCTGCCCACTTTAAAAGCCACAACCTTGCGAGTTTCTCTATCCAAGGCGTACACTAACCAGCGCGGATGATTTTTTTACCGATAAAAATGCGCATCTCATCCACTTCGTAGGTCTTGCCTACAGAGGTAGGTGGCTGCTTGATATTGCTTACTATCTGCAAAATCTTCTTAAGCAAGGTGGTAATGAAATTCCCAATATTCGTGCCGTACTGCGAATACCCAATCCCTCTTTGGTCAGTTGAGTGATTTTGGTGTCAGAGTTAGGAAGATAGGCTTTGTATGTGTAGTCAGTAATAAAACGCTTCTGGCAATGTTTGCATCGGTAGCGTTGTTTACCTGTACTACTTTTACCACTTTTGATAATATTGTTTGAGTAGCAATGTGGACATTGAAGCTCGACTCCCAATCTGGAGCATAAAGTGCCGAAGCGTTCTCGTATATTCATTTTCTTTGTTTTGGGTTACAAATATAGCAAAAGGCAGAGAATCTTTCCCTGCCTTTACGCCTAATCTTTTAAAAATCACATTGATAATCAGATGATTATTACAACAACTCCCGATTTGAAGCATTACCCATCTTATTCCATATTTAATTCCGCCAACGGGTAATGTTTTTTTCATTTTCGTAATCCTTTCAAAATAACAGTTCTTTCGCTTACTGGAATTTCTTTACGTCTTTTGGCCATTACCGCATTATCTAAATTTTAAATATGATGTTACGCTCATTCCATCCGTCATTTTATATTTCCCAAAATTGGTAAACTCAATGGTATCAATCTTGTTATCTTTTAATTTTAATATGATCATTGTTATATCACAGTGACTTAACTGCTTCAATGATTGGATATATTGTTTATCTACCCAAAGAGAGCGAACCGCTTCTGGATGTATGACGCCCATTACCTTATACTCTGGTAAGGTTTCAAGTGGGATTATTCC
>NZ_JAHQUY010000106.1 GCF_019052365.1 Leyella stercorea | reverse complement strand
TATTCTTCATGACGAAGATTTAGGTGCTTTCATAAGTAAGCTCGATTATCTAAGCGATTATCAGAAAGACAAAATTATGGCTGCTGCTAAAAGTGTTATACTCATGCATTCACCTGGTGGACGTTGTTCTCATGAAACTAACGCTGAAGATATAATATCTCACATAGGAAAATATTGTCTTGCAAAAAGTCAAAAGACTAGAGATTATTTTTGCTTACGAGGAGATACAAACAAAGACATAGAAGCTGTAAATAAAGTTTGTGAGGAGTTAAGCAATCGCTATGCAGACAAATAAGAACATCATTACAAATGATACTGGTGAACAAGTGGAGGCGACTACACCTGTTGTTATTTCTGCCAGCCGTTAAACATATACCCCATCTTTTCTGCCAAGTGGTTTCCTACCACTTGGCAGAAATCAAATGATGGTAACACATTCCATTTAACCAATAAATATTAGCACAAAATGGCAACTTTACATAACTATAAATGTCATAAATGTGGCTTTAGCATTCTATCATCTAAAGATGGAGACAATAGTGTACTTTCAGGTCCTGGGCATTTTTATAAATGTACAGAATGCAATCACGTCTTTACAAAGAACTGGATATATAAGGATATATACTTAAGTGCAAAGGAGTATCCTCTTGAGAAAGATAAATATTTGGCTGATATTTTGATGAAAATTGTTCCTGAAGAATTTCAAGAGTGCATGAAAAATGATGTTTTGTGGTTTCAGAATGAAGTTGTTAAAGGTGAAGAATCAAAATATTTTGGAAAGAATTTAATTCATGATGCCGTTATATGGACAGAAGAAACTTTTTGGGAAAAGTTGCTTAGATTTCTTCATAGAAGGAAGTATGCAAAGTTTATTAATTTCTCTGAGTTCATGGTTTTTATGAAAAGAGGTGAAATAAGAAAAATATTAGCATATAAAAATAGTGCAAACAATGTTAAATGCATCCTTTGTAACGGAAATGCAGAATTATGGAATCCATCTAAAGGCTGTCCTATATGTGGTAATGTTTTAGAAAAACAGGAGAATTATATGATTTTTGCAGATTAAAATGAACAATAAAGTAACAATTTTAACAGAGCAAGGTGATAATGTAGAAGCAACAGCTCCTGTCATAATTTCCGCCAGCCGCTCCACAGATATACCAGCCTTTTACGCCAAGTGGTTTTTCAATCGCTTGGCAAAAGGTTATTGTGCTTGGTACAATCCGTTCAATCAGCAAAAGATGTATATCTCTTTCAGTGAGTGTAGAGTTGTTGTGTTTTGGACAAAGAACCCCAAACCAATAATGCCCTATCTTCATATATTGGATGAAATGGGCATTCATTATTACTTCCAAGTGACACTGAATGACTATACAAAGGAAGGCTTTGAGCCTAATGTACCTTCTGTAGAAGAGCGTATTAAAACATTCAAGAATTTGTCAGACACAATAGGCAAGGAAAAAGTCATTTGGAGATTTGATCCTTTGATCATCACTTCAACCATTGGGCCACGAGAATTGCTTACAAGAATATGGCATATCGGAAACAAACTGAAAGGCTACACTAATAAATTGGTTTTCAGTTTTGTTGACGTAAAAGCATACCGCAAGGTTCAGAATAATCTTGTTAAGGAAACTATTTTCTTCACAAAAGAAGATGTTGAGAATGCAGAAGCTAATTATGCCCAAAGAATAGAGATTGTACAAGGACTCAAGAAAATTCGAGAAGCGTGGCATGACCAAGGCTGGGATGTTGAAATGGCTACATGTGCTGAAGATATTGATCTTGAATCTTACGGCATTGAGCATAATCGGTGTATTGATGGGGAACTGATGAAACGTATTTTTGCTGATGACGAAGAATTAGTTTACTATCTTCATACCCTAAAATGGCCAGAAAGGGATATGTTTGGAAATCTTCCACCTATTCCAAAGAAAGAAAAGAAAGTAAAGGATACTGGACAACGAAAAATTTGCGGTTGCATGGTGAGTAAAGATATTGGTATGTATAACACTTGCCGTCATTTCTGCGTATACTGTTATGCAAATACAAGTAAAGAATGTGTATTAAGAAATGCTGAAAAGCATGACGAAAATAGTGAAAGTATCATAGACTGATTTATGCTCGAACACGAATTACAACAATATCTCCTTCGTGAGTACCCACAAGAGAACGCTCGCTGTGAATGGAAGGAATTTAAGAATTTGAAGAACTCGTTCTGTGGGGACGAGAAAAATGATGTCATATCCTATGTGTCGTCTATTGCCAACATAGAGTTGAACAGTTGGTTATAGGCGTACATAATAACTCATTGAACTTATGAAAAAATTCAATATGGAGCGCATCTTCAAAAGATCGCAAAAGAACAAGGAATCATATTTTGGTGTAGAACTATACGCATGGCCGTTGATGTTTTTCCCAACCCACGATGATACTATAGAAATAAATATACTTTATGAATCAGATGACAAAAGACAGAAGTTAGCAGAGGAGATGTTGGCGGAATGTAACACGGAACATGCATCCCTCGTGCGCATGTGGAATATGGCTGTGCTCTCATTTTACGGAGATAGTTTGATAAATAATCCATTCAAGAAAGACATAAAATTCGCAATAGCATTGCTCAATAAGATTCATCGACGAGAGAAAGAATTGTTAGGTGATAGTATGCACAAGTTATATGTGTATAAGCAACTGTACGACTTCCGTACGTATATATATCGCCACAACATTTTGAAAGAAATAAGTTGGAATCTGAAATTTATCAATGATAAAACGGATTATCCATTGCATATGATTCCTAATGCCAAACGCCCAGAATATGGATTGCTGAGTGAGTTCCCTGCGTTAGACATTGAAGATGGCTGGCATTTTTCTATAGGACACAATCAAAATTGGCATGAACTCGACAATTTCTATTTTCCTTACGATGGTATATTTAAATTGTATGCGTATGATGAGACAGGAAGGAAAGATAACGACTTCTTCAAGCATCTATGCATAAACAACAGTGTTGTGGGCGGATGGTGCATATTACTGTTTCTTGAAGGCTTCTTCCATGTAACTGTAGATAGGTTTATGAACAACAAATATTACTTTTGCCCATATGTGAAGACTGAGGATGAGATAACGGCTATGTGCAAAAGTGGCTGCACGATAGACCTGCACCGCCCTGACACATACTTGCCATACGGTGACTCTACTATGATTGATGAAAATCGATGCCGTATTGACATCGTGTTCAAACGATACCTAAGACAAGAACGCATGTACAAGCGCATACACGCCACCATCATACTTGAGAATAATCGTCTGGTTGGTGTAGCGCTGAAGATTGTGAATAATAGCATAAATACTAAACACTGATATTAGATTAATTATAAACTCCAAAATCAATGGAACGTGAATTGATAGATAGATTTAGAGGTTGCCTATATGGTCAAGCCATTGGCGATGCGCTTGGATTGGGGACGGAATTCATGACCGATGAGGATATTGCTTGGAAATATCCTCATGGACTACAACACTACAAGCAGATATACCAAGACAGACATCGGAAACGATGGGAAATTGGCGATTGGACTGACGACACAGACATGATGCTATGCATTGCTGATGCAGTAATTGAGGACAAAGGTGTCAATTTCTTAAATATCGCCAGGCATTTCAAAACTTGGGTAGAAGGCATGCCTATGGGTATAGGGTCGCACACCTATAAGGTTCTTACTATTGGCGACTATGCCGAAAAGCCGTTTGATGTTTCGTATATGGCCTGGAAGATGAGCCGCTACCAGTCAGCCGCCAATGGTGGACTGATGCGTACATCCGTAGTCGGACTATTCCCAAAAGAAACAACAGCCTGTGCTGAGAAAATATGTCAGCTCACTCATTACGATCCAAGATGCGTAGGCTCATGTGTGATAGTGTCCGAACTTATACACGCATTGGTCTATGGCATCGAACCTCCTACACGCTCCCAAATGAAGGATATTGTCAAGCAATATGATGTGGAAATATGTGATTATATAGACAACGCATGGGCGGAACCTCATGTCAAACCGCTTGTAGACTATGACAATTGGGGCTACACCCTGTCTACTCTATCTGTAGCTCTATGGTCATATTGGCATGCCTCTTCATTCGAAGAAGGATTGCTTACCGTTGTGAATGCAGGAGGAGATGCAGACACAAATGCAGCAGTTGCATGTGCCATTCTTGGTGCGAAGTATGGATTTCACGCTATTCCCAAAGAATATGTAGACGGTCTTTTGTATAAGGAGTCCTTGGACAAAACTATAGATAGCCTTTTGGATATTTGTATAAAATAAAAGAAACAACAGACGAACGTTTGACGTTTTTGGTTACTATTCCTGTTCATGAAGGGTGTGGCGAAAGTTCGGAAATAGATTTACTTGGTTCGGAAACTCATCATGAAAGTTCGGAGAGAAAAGAAATTAGTTCGGAGACAACCTCAAAAAGTTCGGAGAGAAATGTTGATACAATGAAAGATGTATATAATTGTATAGATAGAAAAAAACGTAGCGGAGACTCTCCGCTACGTTTATATTTATAGTAAATGTCCGATTAGTCTTCTAATGCACCGATAATCTCGCTTACAGAAGAGCAACCGTGATTGTCGAGCCAGTTGTTGATGCCGTCGCGCACCTTGATGGTTACGGTGGGGTCGAGGAAGTTGGCGGTGCCGATCTCGATGGCTGTTGCGCCAGCCATGAGGAACTCGATGGCGTCCTCGGCGGTGCAGATGCCACCAAGACCCACTACCGGAATCTTCACAGCCTTAGCCACCTGCCATACCATGCGTACGGCAACCGGCTTGACAGCCGGACCGCTCAGTCCGCCGGTGTTGATGCTGAGCATTGGGCGGCGGCGCTCGATGTCGATAGCCATGCCCATGAGAGTGTTGATGAGCGATACGCTGTCAGCACCCTCTGCCTCTACAGCCTTTGCAATCTCGGTTACGTCAGTTACGTTCGGCGAGAGCTTCACGATGATAGGCTTGTTGTAGCGTTCGCGTACGGCGCGCACTACGCTGGCTGCGCCCGTTGTGGTTACGCCGAAAGCCATGCCGCCCTGCTTCACGTTAGGGCAGGAGATGTTCAGCTCGATTGCCGGGATTTTATCCAGCTCGTTGATGCGTGCAGCGCACTCGGCGTAGTCGTCTGGCGACGAACCGCTTACGTTGACAATCATGTTTGTGTCGATGTCCTTGATCTGCGGGTAGATGTTGCGGCAGAAATAGTCGACGCCCTTGTTCTGGAGGCCCACGCAGTTGAGCATGCCCTGCGCTGTCTCAGCCATGCGCGGATAGTCGTTGCCCTCGCGCGGGTTGAGTGTGGTGCCTTTAACGATGATGCCACCAATCTCTTCGAGCGGCACGAAGTCGGCGAACTCCAGACCGTATCCGAATGTTCCCGATGCGGTCATCACGGGGTTTTTCAGTTTCAGACCGCCAATCTTTACACTTAAATCTGCCATGTCAGTTTCTTTATATTCATTACCGGACCTTCCTTACATACACACTTGTTGCCTTCCACTGTCTTCTCTACGCAGCAGAGACATGCTCCGACGCCGCACGCCATCTTGTTCTCGAGCGATACCTCGCACTCGATGTCGTTCTTGAAGGCGTAGCGAGCCACAGCCATCATCATCGGCTTCGGTCCGCAGGTAGAGATGCGGTCGAAGTGCTCCTGAGCCAGTACGGAGTGGTTGGTTACGAAGCCCTTCTCGCCTTCGGATCCGTCCTCGGTGGTGATGAGCACGCGTCCTACCTGCTCGAAGAGTTCGCGCTCCAGCACGTCCTTAGCCGAGCGTGCGCCGAGCAGGAATGTCGGTTCGCCGCCCATCGCCTTGATGCGCTTGCCGAAGTAGAGCAGCGGAGCCACGCCCACGCCGCCACCTACGAGCAGCACCTTCTGTGCGCTGTCTGTCGGCATTGTGAACGAATTGCCGAGTGGCAGCATGCAGTTGAGACGGTCGCCCTTCTGCAGCTTCTGCAGTTGGCGTGTGCCGTCGCCCACGGCAGCCACGAGGAGCCAAAGCTCGTTGCGGTCGTAGTCTACATTATTAATAGAGATAGGACGGCGCAGGAATGTAGACGGCGAATTGTCTACGCGCACCTCCACAAACTGACCGGGAAGCATCTCGGGCAGCGGTTTGTCGTCGGTGAGCTTGATGAGCACGTGCTTGTCGCTCAATGCTTCAACGCTGTTGACCGTAAGGTCGAGTATGAACTTTTTCATTTATTTTTGTTTGTCTTGTTGCTTTGTGACAGTATGTATATATTAGAGGTGTAGCTTAACTTCTGCAAAGTTTGTGCAAACCGAGAGCAATGGAACTTGTTTCAATTGCCGAGGTGCCGCCAAACTTCTGCAAAGGTAATAAAAAAGTAAAAGAGTAAAAAAGTAAAAGAGTAAAAAAAGTAAAAGTATAAACCCGAATCGGTCATTAGGATTTCTCTGTGTCGTACGGCAAAGAGAAATCCT
>NZ_JAHQUY010000105.1 GCF_019052365.1 Leyella stercorea | reverse complement strand
ACTTTTTCTATATGGTTTTATACTTACATTTGCATATCATTTGTATCTTGATAACAGTAACTAACTGATTATCAATATACTTTATATTTGAGGAGGATTGAAGCATATTGCTCAATCTGCGTGAGGGTTTCTTCAGAATAAGTCATTTGATTTATGATTTAAGCCTTACTGAGCTTCTTTAAGCCTTTCTATGCCGTAAGAATGATGGGGTCAGTTATTGGCTCCTGCAGCATTAACACGCTGTTGGAAGAGGTCAGTAAGGGGGACAGAGTGATTTCTAATGAGGTCATCAACCTGGGCGTGGAGATTTTCAAATATTTTGGAGTCAGTGGAGATGAAGGTGGACTCATGGCGGTTACCTCGCGTGAGATTCTGCGAGGTGACGACACTAACCTGTTCACCCGACTCCGCTTGCACGAGAAGAATTTTAGAATGGTTGTCGGCAAGGTAGGTGCGCTTCATCGTCTGTGTGATGAACGCCCATAGCTTCAGTGTTTTGTTCGTAGCCTTATGGTCGAGCACAAGATTAAAGGCAGATATGTTGCCGGACTTCTCGATGAAGAAGAGTCGGCGCAGGAACTCCTCGGAGATGGAGAACGAAGTCTGCCAAATCTCCGCTTTGCCTACCTGCCCCAAAATCCACTCTAAGATGTCCGCCACCTGAAGAGCATTGGAGAGATACGCCTGGTGCGGACATTCAGAGAGTGGCTTTAGGATGGTGTTTATGTCGATGTTGCGCTTCATGTTACTGTGTTTTGCCTATTGTGATTATAAGCCGAACTGAGCCTCTTTAAGCCTTTCTACGCCTTAGTTGATTTCTTTGGCTTGGACTTCGGCTTTGAAGGACTTGCCTCCTTGGGCTGTTCTTCGATTTGGGTGTTTTCTGCCGTTTCTGCCTTTGTTACATAATGGTCATAAGTGTCCCAATTTGCGTGCAACTTTTTATCAAGATTTATAAATTCGTCGAGTAACGGCTTGCGCTCCGCAGCTGGCACCTGCTTGGTAGAGTCAGATAACAAGCGTAGGCGAAGGTGGAGTTCACGCATACGATGAACGAGGTCGAAGTTTTCCACATAAAGTGCCTGAATGTCTTCAGGCAGTCTGTCATGATCCGCACGCTTGCCAGCCTTGAACTCCTTTGCCTCGTTGTCATCCTTGAACTCCGTGCGGTTTTCTATGATAGCATTAACCTGCTCCTGTAAGATGATAACCTCGTCGTGGGCTTCGACCTCACGGCGAGCTTTAAGGAAGGCACGGAGCTTGCCCTCGATGAACTCAGCCTTTCCCTTAGGATTGATGCTGAGATTACGATACATTATAGTGTTGTTGGTGAGTTGGAGAAGGAGGATAGCACCCTCGTTCCAGTCACGATCTTCTCTCGGCGTGTCGAGGAAGTCTTGTAGTTTGTCGGTGAGATTGTTCATATTATTAGAATTATGATAGTTGTGGGAGAACCGTTTGTTTACAATTTATTATTGATGCCTGTGAAGAACACACAATTCTTGTGATGTTCGGTAAGCACATTGCGCATAGCCTTCAGCGTAGAGCCAGTAGTAACGAAGTCGTCGAAGACGATGCAGTTAGGCTCGTTGGGGAGATTGTTCATGGTGAACACCGCCCCGATACGCTGTTTTGAGTGACAGAAGGCAACGTCCTCGTAGAACGGTATGTGCAGCAATGCGGCAATCTTCTCGCTGATGCGAGTGGCGAAGTTCTTGATCAAGTGTCGGCGCTTCGGAGTAGTGACGACACACCACGAACCCGTATTCAGGAACTCGCCCAGGATGTCACGGATCAGCGGCGTAATGCTGTCAGCGAAGAAGTCCACCATCGAGTCGTCGCCCTTTATGTCGGTGAGCGTTCTACCGTACAACGACTTCTGCCACAGCGAGATAAAGAACACATCACCACGGCGAGTAAGGCGGATGCGTCGGGTGAAGTCGCAGCGTGCTTCGACCGACTTATCCCATCCCTTGCGTTTCTCAATGGCGAATATGTCCTTCTGTTCATGCGTTGTATTGGGTGAAGACAGATCAAGCGGACCCGATAAGTCCGGCACGGAAATGTCATTCAAGAATTCCTGCATGTCTATCGGTATCCGCTTGTCCATTGCTAACTATTGTCTAACTTTAAACTACTGCGCAATCAATGTCTCCGTCTTCCGTGGCGATTGTTCCGGTGTAGAACGGTGCTGGGCACTCGTCCGATGCCTCCACGTTGATAGTGGTGCCGGTGGTGCCTGTGGCACCCTGTCCGAGATCCTGTGTGACGGTGGTCTTTGTAGTCCACTTGTCACAACCCACGACACGGTGCTTGCCCTTCATGTCCTCGACGATGAAGACGTTGTCGTTGTTATTGAGGTAAGCAGCTGCAGCCGATGCCGCTTCGCTTACCGACGGATGAACCGCCACGAGCTTGTTGAGCTGTGTCTGTGACGGCAGCTCGCCCTGCGCCTCACTGGTAAGCTGCGACTTCTCCGGAAGGATGTCGATGTATTTCCATACAGCGTTTTCCTTCAACGTGAAGGAGCCGTCATAAACGGATGAAGTGACACGTCCGGTCTCGTTATGCGGTAACTTTGGCCATACGAGGATGTCGTTTTTTGAGGTATAATATACACGTCGGCGAACGCCGGGTAACTCCGGTGTGCCCATAGCCCATGCAAGGGACTTCTGGATATCTGTTTTTGCTGGTTCAGGCATGGTGGTGAATGTTGAGTGTTGAATGTTGAGTGTTGAATTAAGCCTTTCTACGCAAGATGTTACTCTTGTCGTAGAATGGCTTGAAGATATATGGATTCTTATGGCGCAAGCTCAATGACTTTGAGGCGTCGCTTGTCGATTGACTCGAACTGCACACCGAAGAACATCGTGGCGATGTACGAGAGCAGGAAAGCATCGAAGCGCTCGACGTCTACTGATTCCACGTCGCCCATCTGGTCATAGCCGTAGAGCATGTTGATCTTCGGCGAGACGTGCATATACTTCGAGTCAGCCTTGTTGTATAGCGGACAGAAGATGAGTTTGCCGTTTGAACCCTCGACAGTGGGCTGATTGTACTGTGTGTTGTACGGGATGCCGCTGTGAGTGAGGAGGTAGCCCTCGTTGTATTTGTCAACGAAGTCCTGCGAGCAGTACAAGAAGAGAGTCTGCGAGCGCAGACGTGGGTCGAGCGAGAACAGAATCTCCTTAGCCACGTCAACGGCGTTGGCAGAGGTGATGGCTTCAGTCAGCTTCATGTAGTTGCCGTTCTCCTTAGAGATGGTGCCAGCAGTGACCTCGTTTTTAGTGATTGTGTCGAATCCGTTAAAAAGATCCTTTGTTGTGTTACCGGTGGGATTGCGCACTCCGTTCCAGATGGAATCGTTGAGATGCTCCGAAAGTGACTTTGCGATCAGTCCGAGCACTTCGCGAGCTGTGGGTGTGGACTTCTGTCCGTCGCCCTTGGTGGCACCAGTGCCGAGGAGCGTCGAGATAGCAGAGTTCGGCTCGAACTTTGCGACTACCGAACCGAAGAAGGTTTCGAGAGTTCGGAAATCAAGCTGCAGATTCGCGTCCTCCGAGCGAGTGGGCGAATATGGTGCGAACTGCGCGGTGGCGTTGAGCGTGCCTACGCTTTCCTTGTAACGGATGCCAGGGCGACCAGTCATGAACTTAAGAGTGTCGTTGCAGCCGATGATAGGCAGACGAAGGAAGTCAGAACGCCACTTGTGCGCAGCGTCCTTGTATTCTTGAAGGGTGAAGGTTAATTTTCCTGCCATTGTGTTGAATGTTGAGTGTTGAGTGTGGAATGTTGAATTGTGCGCTTTGCGCATTTTGAATTGTTCAATGAGGATTTAGATAAGCCGATTTGAGCCTTCTTATGCCTCCCTAAGCCGTGAAAAGCGAGGCGAGGCTTATGGCAATGAGTCAAAGAGAGCCTGTGCGGAGTTGGTGGTGTCGTAGAACTTCTCGATTTCCGTCTTCTCGGCAGAAGGGTCGTTCTTTTTGTCGTCAACAACGTTGTTGGTGGTGTCAGCCGGAAGTGACTTGACCTTGGCATCCAGTTCATTGTTAGCCTTAGTCAGTCTGTCAACCTCCGAAGTGAGGTCGCCGATGGACTTCTCCTTCGCCTCGATGTCGGCTTCAATCGTTTCGAGCTGTTGTGTTGTGAGTGTGGTCTTGTCGTCTTCAGCTTCGAGAGCTTCACAGGCGAGAGTCTTGCAGATGTTCTTGTAGGTCTTCTTCATGATTATGGAAGTGATTGATGGTGAAGTGTTTATGTGTGTCTTGTCTTGAAAGTGGAAAACGGCAGCGCAGGACTGTATGAATCTCCTGAAGGCGTTGATTTCCTCCTGCTTGTCCGTCTGAAGATTTGGAAGCGGTATGCCATGAGCGGTACAGTCAGCTGCGATCGCCTCCGTCATTACCGGTGCCGTCTCGTCGTCGTACTCCGTCAGTTCGTCAACGAAGCCCCAAGAAAGTGCCTCCTGTGCTGTGAGCCAACCGCCCACCTTCATGAGTTCGAGCAGTTCGGCAGGTTTCTTCTTGCATCTTGCAGCGTACATCTCCGCAACAGTGGCATCGAACTTATTGAGGTCAGCCTTCTGCTTCTCGAGGTTGTCAATGAGATTCTGCATATCAGTGGCGTTCAAGCTGCCCCATTCAAAGAACGACTGCGAGCACTGGTGAACGAGGTAGACCGCCGAGCGATCCATGGTGATGCGCTTCGCTCCCATGGAAGCGATAGTGGCGGCACTGGCGTTCATGCCTACAAAGTGAACATGAACGTTGCCGTGCCGCCTGAACGCTGAGGATATGGAAAGTGCTGTGTTGAATTGTCCTCCGAGTGAGTCTATAAGTACAGATACCTCCTTGTCCGTGTTCTTGTTGAGCACGTAGTCCACGTAGTCGGAATCGAAATCCCAACCTCCTACGTAGCCTTTGAGGTGAAGATTGTATGTTGTCTTTGCCATGATTAATTCTGTTAGGTGCAGCAAAGATATTATATATAATAATGTATGGAAAAGACGAGGAAGAGTTTTGAATTTTGAGTTTTGAGTGTTAGATAAGATAGGCTGCACCTCAGCAATTAAAGCAAGCTTTATTGCATTCGGTTTGCACTATCTTTGAATTGTAGGCTGGCGCCGATGGTGATTTGTTGAGAAGAGAATTATTTTTTTATTGTTTTTTTCAAAACTGAACCTATTTCGGGTGTAACAAGCGTAACAAACGTAACAAAAATAACAAGTGTTGATTTTCAACGAGTTATAGAAATAGCTTTGTTGTAACTTGTTACAAAACCACGCTTTTTGTTACAAAAAACGGCGTTTTTCACGCCGTACAGGGCACAAGTGCCACTTTGTTCTCGTAAGAAATGGTGTATTTCGTGACCGCAGAATCGCCGTTCACCCTGCCTGTAGAGGAGTCTACCTTTACAACAGGATAAGGAGGTTCGGCAGCACCGATTAGATACTGCTTGCCGTTCGCCGTATTGATGACGAACGCCAGACGGCGGTGTGTAGGCAGGGTGTCAGTAGTGGAGAATGTTAGTTTCACCTTCTCCAGCATATCATTGTTGTCGAACTGTGATCCCAGTTCGCATATAGCATCCCCGGTGTGCGACACAGTGAAAGTGTCAGCGAACACTCCAACAGGAACATTCGCCAACGCTTTCTGCGTTATGCTTGCCGTGAGCGTTTCGGCAAACATGTACATCATTTTAGTGATTCCGGGTATTCTTTGCATATTTTATTCTTCCGTTTCTGAAAATTCAGCTTTGCTATTTCTACGGCTTGAAGTCGTTGACTTTTTCCGCTTGCATTGGTTTGTGAGATAGTTCTTTCGGAGTCGCTGGTATATCTTAGCGATTGAATCCCAACACGAACCATCCTCCAAGATACCTCGCTGCTCCATGAAGAGGTATATCAAATCCTTCTGTTGTTTGCCGATCTTCCCGAAATCATGAAGGAACGTCCAGCAATCAACATCGAAGGAATTCTTTATGTTCTCGAGGAGCGCACGTTTTCCGGTCTCGGTGATGTGATTGTACGTGCGTGGGTCTCTCATCTTCGAGTACGGGATGCAGATGGCGACTTCATCTTCTCCCTTACGATGAGGAATGGCAGATGCCGGCGGCTTGACAACAGTGAGCTTGATAAGCTTTGACTCAATACTGCCGTTGTTTAAGCGCACAGGATCAGTGCCACTGTGCCGATGGATGAACCACTGGCGCAGGTAAGAAGGCATTTTTATATAGATGTGATAGTCGCTCATAACAATGTAATTTGATTACGAGCACAAAGATACTACAAGTTTCGGCAAGGTGTATGCTAATGGCAATACCTTTAAGATTTGTTATTTGGTATGTATGTAGGTAATTGAAAAAATATTATTACCTTTGCGTTTATAATAAAATCCTTGTCTTGAATTTCTATGAGGATTCTTTCAAGATAAGATTTCTTATTCATTGCAAAGGAATAAAGGTATTCTTTTGTTTGTCCATTCTCTTTTGTTGAGAATATATTGGGATAAAATAAAATATAATTTGATACTCTCATAAGGTTTTTATTATAAACGCAAAGGT
>NZ_JAHQUY010000104.1 GCF_019052365.1 Leyella stercorea | reverse complement strand
AATTTTTTATATATAATTAAACGAAGAGAGGAAACACTTCCAAGAAACGCTTCCTCTCTTTTTCTTCTAATTATGATGCTTTTTGTTGTTGGGTTTTCTCTGTTTGATGAAATTCCCTTTGAATAACTTTTATCATATTCTTCACTTCCTGGTCTATCTTATTGAAATTGTTATATAAGATACGTTCCTTTGCATCTACAGAACCAAAATCATAGAATTTAGGTAAAGGAAAATTCTTATAATCCTCTTCCTCTGCCTTTATTTCATCCATATTAAAGTTGGTTTTGCAGAAGAACTTGGAAGTTTTGAATTCTTCCGCCTTTTGAATGTCCATAGCACCTTTGCGACCTGTCTTTGTAACAGTAAAATCTCTTGCTGTCTGACCACATATCCAACCAGATGCCATGTCGGAAATCTTAGATGCCGGAACAAGACTATCCAAGTTTTCATTAAGATTGATGGAAGTTCTGTCACGGTCAATGGTGATTCCTTTCTTTAGCTGAACCACCTTACCAAATATATCTCCTGATAGCCAATCGAGAGTGTCCTTGCTACGAGCAGAGCCGCTGATTACATTGCCAACAGTGGTGATAATTTTGTCTTTACCAACCTTACCATAGTCAGCCTCCAACTGAGGCAATTCCTGAAAGCCTAATGTTACTGCAACCTTGTTGCTTCGAGCAGTACCAATCAATCTATCTATTTTATGGAAATACAAAGTTGGTAACTCGTCAACAATAATACTTACAGGTACATTTTTACCCTGACCGCTGTTCACACGTGTCACAAGGCGGTTCAATATAAGGGCATTCAATGCACCGATGATACTCTCCATTTCCGGGTCATTAGCAATAAGAAGATAACTTGGATTCTTAGGATCACTGACTTTTAAATCAAAGTCATCGCCTGAGAATACCCAATATGCCTCTTTCGTTGCAAGACGTGATGTTTGAACACGAAGTGTACCAATCATACCTTCCAACTGTTCCATAGCGTTATTCTTCTTCGCTGTCATGAACGGAGCCATCAGAGGATAAACCTCAGGGTCTGTTTCCAAAACTTCAAATATCTCAGAATAATCTCTATTCAAGAACGACAGTACATGAGGCATATCCGAATATTTGCCTTTCCAATAAGCAGGTTCAACAATGTGTTCCTTCTCACCAAGATGACCTTTTGCAAATACACGTCCAGTGAGTCGCTTATGATGCGTGTCTGGGTCTTCTTCATATTGTGCTTCAAGCTCATTACCATGCTCGTCGTATGGTTTCTTTCCATAGTTTACAAAGAAATAAATGCAAGCGGCAAGGAAGTTAGTAGCAGATGTTTGGAAGAACTGGTCACTGCCACCGCCACTTCCTTTCTGTCCTTTCTGCAAAGATTCAATCAGTGTCTCAGCAGTTTCCTGGGCTGCCGCCAAATTACTGATGTATTTCTGCTGAATAGGGTTGACACGTCTTGAATATTCAACATTCACGAAGTTGATGATATTAAACCTGCATCCTTTGGGCGTTTTACCTTGCTGTTGGTTCTTCTTGTAATGATAGTAAAGCTTAGTAGCCAAAGTTGGAAATTTATAGTCGTACACAACCATGGCAAAGCCTTTGGCACTATGCTGTCTGATGTATGGTTCTATGACAGAGAATGTCTTACCACTACCAGGAGTACCCACAACCCAAGTTCCACGGAAAGGGTTAATGATATTAATCCATCCCTTACGGAATCTTCCTTTATAATAGTAACGCATCGGTATATTGACAGAATACTTGTTGTCAACGTATTCTTCTGTCTGCTCAAAACTCTCATTCTCGAAGTTGAATCTATCTTTAAGCATTCCATCCTTGAAATATTTTGAAACATTATCAAGTGCGATATGAATCAAGATGGTTCCTATCAAAGATGCTACCATATAAAGCCAAATGTTGGTTCTCAGCAACCAAACTCTGGTTTTCCAATCACAGCTATAAAGAAAAACAGAAACTGTTACCAAAACGAGTCCGATGGAGATAGGCCAGAAAACCATCTTTCTCGCATCGAACTCTATCTGTTTCTTGTTTTTAGTACCTATACAGGTGATGATTACTAACATTACTGTAACAATCTTGCTATATGGCAGAAACTGATACATGGATAGCCTCCCAAGGCGGCTATGTACGTTTGTGATAACGCCACCCAAGAAATCCAAGGCTGTTGGGTCAAGCGCATACATAAAAAATTCGAGCAACAAAGAAACATAGATTGTCGCTCGGAAAAGGGTGTATGTTCCCTGTAGTTCTTTTGACTCTTCCATTATTTTGTATTCATTTTATTCGCTGTTCTTGCTTTATTTATCCATCCTCTTTTACAGTCAGCAACAATAGCTTTCATAGACCGTGTTCCTCTTGGTGTTCCACGAAGCTCGTACCAAGAATCCAGCAAAGATGTATAGCGGATTAATCTGTTCATCCTTCTTAGCTTAAAGTTCAACTTTACCAATGTATTGTTGATATTGGCTATGACTTGAATCCTTTGATGTTCCGTAAGTTTAGGGTTCTTTCCCTTTGATGATCCAAGCGGCAGAATCTGCTTTACATCGGCAGCTATCTGAATGCCGTCATCAATGACATCTTTGTAGATATTATTCTTCTTCTGTGACAAAGCTACAGCCAGTACATTAGCTGGACATGAAACACCGACAGATTTTAACTCTTTAAGATTTTTAAGAGTTTGGTCAACCTGGTAATATATGCCGTAAATGCTTGCAGCTAAAGTAAGCATATCACCAAAACTGGATAGATAGTTATCAAACTCTCTTTGAAAGTTTGTTACTTTTTCTGTCTGATCTGAGATATACATGTGCCCAGTTAGATTAAGTGACATTACTTCATCTTGTGATTTTAGAGCTTTTTTTGCCTTCTTGGCGTAATCACGGAACAATCCTGCACGTACTAAGTCTTCTCCGGCATAAGTCTTTAATGGAAGGAAAGACATCAGTCCTGCCAATACTATCATATAAAAGAATTTATTTACCATCCCCATGATTTACTGTTCTGTTTAAGTTTATAATATCTTGCAACAGAAGTTGCTGCTCGGCGCATTCTGTTTCTTGCTTCAAGGGCAAGCATACCATTTGACTTGTCTATTTTGCCTGCAATGGCACGATTCCAAACATCCTCAAAGCTGAACACAGATATAGATACAGCCAATCTTCTTAACTTGGAATTGAGTTGTTCAAGCTCACGCTCCAAATTCCATATTAATTGTGTTCTTTCTGCACCGTTCAGCATATTTTTATCTGTACCTTTAGCACATACTTTTTTTAAAGAACGAAATGTCTTTATAAATTGGATTGCAGTCTCCATATACAGATTATTCATAGACATTGTGGCAAAGACACCTTGTGGATTAATTTTCTTTGCAGCAGAAACTTCCCATAAGGCATTTAGGGTCTGAACACCTTCTAAGTAAAGTTGACAGCAAGCAACTGTTCTTTTGGCGTAACCTGATGCTTCTTTGAGATAAGCATTATACTGTTGCTCCCAATTTCTTATCTTTGCTGTGGTTCCAGATAGCTCTGCTTGAATACCTGCTTCCTTCTTTCGATAATTTGTTTGAGCTGTAATCTTGCTAAGAATATTGTCCTCACCTTTCTTTATAGCAAGATATTGACCAGGATTAGAGGTTGTTGCACCTATTTGAGCACGGCATACAGTCGTGGACAACACTATAGCTAAACAGAGCATTACAGCTCTAAACTCGATTAGTAATCTCATATATCCCCTTTCTTCTTTTATTAAATTCAACTCTCATTCTTATTTCAGACACTACATCGTCAGCTTCTTTAATACCTATCATGTTGACCACTGAATTGTTTCTATCACCTGAATAAATGGTGACGGTTTTCAATCCAAATATCTGTTGTGGCAACGAACGATGTTGCTTGTAGTCCACAACACGATACAACTCAACATAATCTGTTGAGTGTGATAATACTCCATGAAGTATTATTATTTGTTCCGATGTTATAACGTATTCTGTACGCAACAATGACAGTAACTTACAGAACAGATATATAACCAAAAACAATGCGGCATAGATAAAATATTCGTGCCACATAAACTTGCCAAATACATATATCCAAAAAGCGGCAATGCTTAGGCAGATGGCAGGAAACTCATTAATGACGTATTGTAATACATGGGGTCTCAATGCCACCGTCTGAAATATTTGAATAGAGTTATTATTCATACCTTATTATATTAAATATAAAGAGAAAAGAAGTATGGGTTAAACGCCCATACCTCTACCTTCTCCATGTCCACGGTCTTCGCCTATCTCAGCTGCATAACTTGCAGCTGCAACTGCTTCTGGCGATACAACACCTGGTTTAGAAAATACAGCCCTTGACTCATAGAAGTCTGGTTTAGGTCTTGGTGGGGCTGCCATCGAAAGACCCGCAGCAACATCCAATCCAGTAGTAACGGCAGCAAGAATAGCCGCACCTAAGTTGAAGCCATGTCCTGGCTTAGTCTTCATTTCCACCTCAGGGAATATTTTATCAAAGAGTTTCATTCTCTGATAGTCATTCACAGCAAGGAATTTATTGAAGTCTTTCTGATTAATCTCGTGTGAAATTACGTTTCCGTCAATGACTGCGGACATCTTATATTTACCCTCGATAACCTTACCTTGCTCATCCTTCAATCTTTCCACAGAAATATCACCAATAGTTGTAGCACGACCATGTTCGCCACTACGTTTCCATTCCTTGCTTTCTTTGAGATTATTCAAAGACTCTCCGTTTACCCCAGCATCACCCATAAGGTTAATCTTTGCTGCATTACGTAAGTCATTGAGATTAATGGCTTCGTTACCATAATGAACAACCTTGCCTTCTGTTACAGAAGGCTTCTCTCTATGAGCAGATACTAAGTCCTCAGACAATACTTTTTCTTTACCAACCGTCTTAACGACTTCGGTGCCAAATCCGGCTTTATGCAATTCATCTATAACCTTGCTGATATTGGCATTATTGTTGAATGACTGCTGACGCATATCTTGATGAAGGCTGCTTGTTGGAACAATCTGCATCTTCTGCTTGTTCTCATCAGTAAAAGGGATAAGAGTGGTCAACATCTTGGCTCTATCCTCATTTGTTCCATTTTTGAAAGCATTGTATTGTGCCTCTGTTATCTTAAATGACCACATTCCTGCATCCTTATCGGTACGAACATTTATCTGATAATTGCCAGAGATTTGGTCTTTCCATGCCATAGCTCCAGTAATGGCAGCGGAAGTATTTGCATTTACAAGACTATAATCTCCTTTCATTGTGACAACGCCCTCTGCTTGGTCAATTCCTTTTGACCTAACAGCATCTTGCATCTGACCATTTGATGCACTCTTTATCTTCACTTCATCAAAGACTTTATCAAACAGCTTCAAGCGATACTCGTCATCATAGTTGATAAACTTCAGATAGTCATCTTTGCTAATCTCGTGACTCATCAACTGATTGTTTATTACCGCTGTCATACGGAATGTTGTCTTCTGACCGTCATTCGTAGGGTAGGCTTGTATCTCTCCCACAGAAACGGCACGACCATCTTTGACTGGTAGATAGAACCCTTGGCTTGCATCCAAACTTCTACCATCTACAACACCAATACTATTCCATTTGTCTATATAGCCTGTCTTGTAATCTTGACGCATATTCTTCATGTCAATATCAATGACATCGATGTTCTTGGCATAGGATGCTGCTTGTTGCTGCCCTAAGTTCAACTCCTGTTCAATCTCTGGTTTCAACTTAATATTGATGTAGTCCTTGCTTTGAAGATGCTCTTTGGTTATCTTCTCTGAAAAGTCTTTGGAAATGACATTGTTGATAATATCAAGTCGCTCACTAATATTAGGAGCAGTCTTGTTATGAACCATCTTGTGCTTACCCTCGCCAGAAGTGAATCTCAGCTTGTCATTGAGGATCTTTTTCAATTGTTCGTCAGTCAACGCATATTGTAAATCCTTGTTGATACCGTCACACTTGATTGTAAGAGTTTTCTTCTCTTTATCGATAACGATGCCATGAGAAGAGAGAACCTTGTTGAATCCTTCACCACTAAAGGTTAGTTCTGCACTGTAGCTATTAAGGTATTCTCCCAAGGTCAACGCCTGTCCTTTTGGGCGAACCAACTGTTTTGGTTTAGCATCAATCTTCATGTTAGCCAAAGAATCCTGCTGCTGGTTTCCTTTGTCATAAAAGCCGTAATCGCCAGTCTTCAATTCTCCAGGCTTTAGTCTGCCATCAGGTCTATCCATCACAACAGGTGCACTACTTGCGAAGAAAGGACGGTCATCTATTCTTCTTGCATGATAACCATGTCTTCCAAACGCTCTGAATCCATCCAAGAAACTATCAAAACGTCCGTATCTTGCACCTTCAAAAGGGTGGAATGGGCGTTCTCCTCTATATCCATATTCTCCAGGATTAAGTCGATGTCCATTTAAACCCATATTTACAGGGCTATTAGCATTACGTGCAGCAACCCAAGAACCAGGAATATAATAGTCATTTCTCACAATTGATACAAAAGTTTCGTAAGCCTTTTTATCCCATACGTTATTTCCGCCATTCCTTAATGCCTCCAATTGAGCATCATTGAGTGTATAACGTCGAGGTGTTGATGTGTTGTGAGCCATTGTTACCAACTGATATTCACCTGTTTGGGTCATTGCAATCTGTGCTTGCATGCCATTGGCATTAAGCGTGTTTTGAAGCTGAGGAGCTATGTCCAATGCTCTTGGATTTGTATTCTTTCTTGTTGCCATGTTCGTTATTATTTATTTAATGTTATTTCTTGCTACCCAAAATTCGGAGTATATAAATAAAGAGGTTGACGAAATCAAGATACAATTCTAAAGCTCCTAATAGTGCTATCTTTTGACTATGTTCGTCAACTCCATATTGGG
>NZ_JAHQUY010000103.1 GCF_019052365.1 Leyella stercorea | reverse complement strand
TTTATGAGACTACCAACTTTTTTTATAAACTATTTCTTATCCCGAACTGGGGTAAAAGTTTCATTTTTTTTGTTTTTTGATTGGGTGTAAATTTAGAAGAGGTAGTCTTTAAGGTGTAGCTACTCAAGTAAGAATAATAACTAAAAAATAAATTTATGAATTTTAAAAGAATTTCAGCTTCATGCTTTTGTTTGTTGCTGGCTGGAAACATAGCGGTTTCAGCTCAAACAGTGACGCTTGGCTCTAATAAGGTCTCTCTGAAGGCTGCGTTTGAGAAAATCGAGAAGGCATCTAAGTACAAGATAGCTTACAACTCCTCGACAATTAACGCTAACCGTATGGTCACCATCAGCAAGACTAAAGGTGACGTGTTGGAGATACTCAACCTGCTGTTGAAGGAATGTGGTTGCACTTATGAGGAAAAGGGCAATTATATTATTGTGAAGCCTCAGTCGAAGAAACAATCCAACGGGCAGAATGTGAAGCGTGTGACGGGTCAGCTTATTGACGAGTTGGGCGAACCGATGATAGGTGTTACTGTCATGATTAAGGGCACCACAACTGGTGTTGTGACCGATTTGGATGGAAAGTTTTCCATAGACGATGTGCCGGCAGGCGCTTCCGAGCTGCATATTTCATATATAGGCTATGAGGCCAAAGATGTGCAGATTTCGTCTTCTGCCATGCAGATAAAGATGAATCCCGACAATGAGTTGCTTGATGAGGTGGTTGTGGTTGGTTATGGAACTGTAAAAAAGGACGACCTCACTGGCTCGGTTTCAGCCATAAAGCCAGACGAGTTCAATCGTGGAGCCAAGTCAACTGCCCAGGATGCCTTGGTCGGCAAGGTGGCTGGCGTCAATGTGGTGTCAAGTTCGGGTGCTCCTGGTTCGGGTTCCACTATCCGTATTCGTAGTGGTGCCTCGCTTTCAGCGTCCAACGATCCGCTGATTGTGATAGACGGTGTCCCGGTAGACAACTCTTCCATAGAGGGAGGAACCAACCTTATCGGTGGTATCAATCCGAATGACATTGAAACCTTTACGGTTTTGAAGGACGCTTCGGCTACTGCCATTTACGGTTCGCGTGCATCCAATGGCGTCATCGTGATTACAACAAAGAAAGGTACGAAGGGCAAGCCTAAGTTCAACTATTCTTCCAACTATGCCGTAAGCACTACAGCAAAGCGTTTGGAAGTGTTGACAGCAGACGAGTTCAGAGCTTTCGCACCTACCGTGACGGGTGTTCCCGAGAATGTGGAAATGGGCAAGAGCAACACCAACTGGCAGGATGAGATTTACCGCACGGCTTTTGGTATGGACCATAACATCTCAATGTCGGGAAGTATCAAGAACAAGACACCCTTTCGTGTGTCTGCAGGCTACACAAACCAGAATGGTGTGATTCGCACCAACAACTATCAGCGTTACACTTTTGACGGAGGCATTTCGCCTAAGTTTTTCAAGGACCATTTAAGTCTAAACCTCAATGTCAAGGCTTCCTACGAGGACAATAGACGAGTGGACGAGGGAGTGGTAGGAAGTGCTTTGTCTTACGATCCGACACGTCCGGTGAAAACGGGCAGTGCCACTTCTGCTACAGATCCTGGTCTTGGCTATTTCATTTGGATGAACGGCAATGCGCCAATGGCTATCCAGGGCGATAACCCTATGGCTCAGCTTGATTTGCAGGACATGCGCAATAGAATCTATCGTTCTATCGGCAATGCTTCGGTTAATTATAAGGTGCATGGCTTTGAGGATTTGCAGCTCAATATGAATTTGGGCTATGATATTTTGGAAAGCAAGTATGCCAAGGATGTTCCTGATCTTGCCGGTATGATGTATACAGCCAACAAGAAGGATGGAACGGGCTTGGATTATGATTCGAAACAGCAGAAGCGCAACATCCTGCTCGACCTTTATGCCAACTACCAGCATACATTTGCTGGAAAGCATGATGTGAGCGCGATGGCCGGTTATGGATGGCAGCATTTCTGGAAGAAGTATAACGACACCACTCTTTCTCCGAAAGGCGAAGAATTGTTCTCGCCGAAGCACTACGAGTCTGAGTATTATCTTCTGTCTATGTATGGACGCTTGAATTATGGCTTTGCCAGCAAGTATATGGTCACAGCCACTTTGCGTGCCGATGCCTCTTCTCGTTTTGCGAAGGGCAACAGATGGGGCTACTTCCCTTCTGTGGCTTTGGGCTGGAAACTGTCGGAAGAGAAGTTCCTTAAGAACAGTAAGGTGCTTACCAACTTGAAACTGCGTCTGAGCTACGGTCTTACCGGTCAGCAGGATATCATCAACGACTATCCTTACATGACCACTTTCTCTGTGTCTTACCCTGAGTCAAGCTATCTCTTTGGTGACAAATGGCATAACACTTATCGTCCAAACGGATATGACAGAGACATAAAATGGGAGACTACCGAGACCTGGAATGCCGGTTTGGATTATGGATTTCTCAACAACCGCATTTATGGTTCGATTGATGTCTACAAACGCCATACCAAAGATTTGCTGAACACGATTCCGGTGATTTCGGGTGTGAACTATTCTGCTGTCCTGACTACCAACATTGGCGAGATGGATAATAAAGGTGTGGAATTCTCGATTAATGCTGTACCAATCAACACAAAGAATTTTACATGGTCGGTAGGAATGAACTACACCTGGAATGATTCGGAGATTACAAAGTTGAACGTGTCGGATAGCGAGGGCTCTTATGTGGAGACGGGTGCTATTTCGGGTACTGGTAAATTTGTTGAATGTTTCATGGTGGGCAAACGTCCTTACACATTCTATCTGGCAAAGCAGGCTTACGACGAGAAAGGCAAGCCGATCGAGGGAAAGTATGTTCAGCCTGATGGTTCGATATCTTCTACAGAGACACGTTATGCCGATAAGTGTGCTTTGCCGAAGTCGTACCTTGGCTTGAACACTCAACTCTCTTACAAGCAGTGGGAGTTGGGCATTACCGGTCATGGCTCTTTCGGCAACTACATCTACAATTACATCGAGGCCGACCAGTATCAGCAGCAGGTGTATAGCGACCAGGGCAATTTCTCGAATATCCTGAAGGTGACAGCAAACAAGGGATTCCAGCAGCAGCAACTCTACACCGACTATTTCTTGCAGCGTGGCAACTTCTTCCGCATAGACAATATCACGTTGGGTTACACGTTCAGAAAACTGTGGAACAGCACTTCGTCTCTGCGTGTGTCTGCGGCTGTCCAGAATGTTTGCACATTCACCAGCTATTCGGGCATCGACCCTGAGATCTACTCAGGCATCGACAGAAATGTCTATCCACGTCCCCGTACCTACTCTTTGTCATTCAATCTGAATTTCTAAACAATCATAATAACGACAGGAATATGAAAAAGAATATATTTAAAATATTGATGTTTGTATTTATGGGTTGCTTGACAACTTCATGTTTCGGCGACCTTGACACAATGCCTCTTGACGAAACACAACTGGTCGGCGAGAAGGTTTATAACACGGCTGATGGCTATACGGGTGTGCTGGCAAAATGCTACGGCTCTCTTATCTTGACCGGACAGAAAGGTGGAGATGGCGGCGATGGCGACATTGAAGGAGCCAACGAGGGCTATTCCAGCTATATGCGTCTGATGTTCTACCTGCAGGAATTGAGCACCGACAACTTCCTTATGCCGTCTTCGTCCAATGGCTTGCGCAAGTGTCTTAACCTTCAATGGGATGCTTCAAATGCATCGGTCATCCGTTGGACCTATCAGCGTCTGTACATGTCTATAGCTTATTGTAACGAGTTGTTAAGACAGTGTACGGAGGAAAAGTTGAAGTCGCGCGGTCTTTGGGACCAGTTGGGTGGCGAGTGTACCTCCTATCGTGCAGAGGCCCGTTTCATCCGTGCTTATTGCTATGCAACCCTGTGCGATATGTTTGGAGCCGTACCTTATATAGATGAAAATACGGGTGTAAAGGATATTCCGGCGCAATGGTCGCGTAAGCAGATCTTTGAGTTCGCCGAAAATGAGTTGAAGGATATACAGAAAGACCTGAAGGCTCCTGGCGAAAATGTTTATGCGCGTGTAGACTGCGTGGCAGACTGGTTCTTGCTCTCTCGCATGTATCTGAATGCCAAGACATGGATTGGAGAAGACCGCTATGACGATGCTTTGACTTATGCCAAGAAGGTGATTGAGGACGGTCACTATCCTTTGGCTTCTGACTATCGCCATATCTTCCTTGCCGATAACGACCAGTGTAAGGAAATCATCTGGCCTTTGGTGCAGGATGGATTGAAGGCGCAGAGCTCAGGTGGCACCAACTTCTATGTGAAGGCTTTTGTCAATGGTCCGATGGACGAACTGTATAACACCGGCATCGGTTCGCGTGGTTGGGGTAATGTCAGATCAAAGACAACTCTCGTTGACGCCTTTGATCCTGCTGACGTGATGTTTGACGTGAATGATCCTTGGGGCAACAATAAAAACGACAAGCGTGCGCAGTTTATGACGGCTTTGCCTAATCAGGTGAAGGAAACTTGGGATTCTAAAGATGCCATGACAAGCACCTACACATGTGGATACGGATACATCAAATGGCGTAATGTCACCAAAAACGACCAGATTCCGGCAAGTGGCGACGCTTATACTTCTATTGATTTCCCACTCTTCCGTACGGGTGAGGCTTACTTGACTGCGGCTGAGGCTATTCTGCGTGGAGCCAAGGGCAGCAAGGCTGAGGCTCTGAAATATGTTAATGAAATTCGTGAGCGTGCTTACATGAGTGGCAAGTATGCAAAGGCTGGTGTGCGTTCTGATGTCTCTGGCGATATTGAGGAGAGCGAGCTGACTCTCGATTTCATCATGGCTGAGCGCCAGCGTGAGTTGGCATCGGAGCTTGTGCGCCGTACCGACCTTATTCGTTTCGGCAAGTACACAAAGGGACATAACTGGGACTGGAAGAACGGCGAGCGTTTGGGTACTGATGTGGACGACCATTTCCAGCTGTTCCCGATTCCTCAAACAGAATTCTCAAACAATCCGAAATTGAAGCAGAATGCTGGTTATGCAAACTAAGAAACATATATGATGAATCTAAGGATTAAGATATTAGCCTTTGTATTGGCTACCGTGGGTTTGGGCGTGAATGCCCAAACCACATTTGAGGAAATCAGTGCGGATCTGAACAAGGCGGGTGGCGTTTATCTGGCATATCCGAAGGTGGAAGCCAAGCAGACGCCAGCCCCCAAAGGGTATAAGCCTTTCTATGTGAGCCACTATGGCAGACACGGCTCTCGCTATTTGTTAGGCGACAGAGATTATCTATGGATTATACAGCTGATGCAAAAGGCCGATTCCATAAATGGTCTTACTCCTCTGGGCAAGGATGTGTTGAAGAGATTGTCGTTGGTGTGGCAGGAAGTTCAAGGACGTGCAGGCGACCTGACTCCATTGGGCGTTCGCCAGCATCGAGGTATTGCGGAGCGAATGTATAAGAATTTCCCTGAGGTGTTCAGAGGCAAGCGTTCTGTCTCTGCCCGTTCTACAGTGGTTTATCGTTGCGCGATGAGTATGGTTGCTTTTGGCGACCGTCTTAAGGGATTGAACCCTCAGCTTGACCTCAGTTATGAGATGAGCGAGAAATACATGTCGTATCTCAATTACCATACCGACCGCTCCAATGCCTTCACTAATGGCGAGAAAGGACCTTGGGTGGAAGAGTACCGCAAGTTTGAGAAGGCACAGGTCAAGCCCGACCGTCTTGTGAACTCTTTGTTCTCCAATGCCGATTTCATCAGATGCGAAGTGAATCCTGATAATTTGATGTGGGGATTGTATTGGATTGCTGTCGACATGCAGGACATAGAGACTCCGTTGTCTTTCTACGATATTTTCACAGCCCGCGAGATGTTCGACTTGTGGCAATGCGTAAACTATCGTTTCTATATCGGCAATGCCAATCCGTTGGCAAGCAAAGGCATCGTGATGGCTAACGCCAAGTCGTTGGTCGAGAACATCATCGAGTCTGCCGATGCAGCCATCAAAGACCGCTCTATAGCTGCCACGTTGCGTTTCGGACATGACGGCAATGTGATTCCTTTGCTGGCTTTGCTCCAGATAGAGAACTTCGATGTTGCTGTGGCCGGACCTTCTGAGGTCTATAAGCATTGGTGCGATTTCAAAGCGACGCCTATGGCTTCAAACGTTCAGATCGTGTTTTTCGAGAACAAGAAAGGCGATGTCCTGGTGAAGTTCCTGCACAACGAGAAAGAGGTTCATATTCCGGTTGAAACAGATATCTGGCCTTATTATCATTGGAATGAAGTAAGAGATTACTACCAGAAGCGTTTGGCTGGCATGTAGTCTCGCCGCCAATTCGACGAGTTGGCGAAGAAGATGTACAAATACATTTTAAAAGATTTAACCTGCTTTTGTTACAGCAGCATGGTAACGCGATGCCCGATATGCGGTAACGATATGCCCAATATGCTGTAATGTTGTTTTTGCTGCGCGGTAATTGTTTTACCGCGCAGTTTTTTGTTTATTATTTCTGAGGATTGATAATAATAAGTTTGAGAGTTAGTGGAAAAGAGTGTAATCCGGCGGACGCACATCGGTGCTCGCCATGACTGCCGTTAAGGAGAAGGTGGAGACCAGCGTCGATCGCCTTTCGTCAGGCGCTGGCAAGACGCTCCTCGGCATCTATTCTACCGACGGCGTGCGCCGCACCGTGTGCCGCAAGGGCATAAACATCCTGCGCTACTCGGACAGCAGCGCGAAGAAGATAGTAAAGCGATAAACAGTAGGATGCTAAGTAACTGATAACATCATAAAGCGATTCCCCTCGTTCGGCAATGCTGAGCGAGGGAATTTTTTTGTTAAAATAAAGGTTTTTTAAGTGATAATCTTCAACCGGTTAAGTATATTTTTCAACCAATTAACCACGATTTTTAACCACTTATGCCGTATACAGATACGTTTAAGCACAAACGTCCAAAGTTCGTGTTGTGTGAATAAAAAGTAATATTGCTGTCCGCTAAAACTCCAAAGAGCATAAAAAACCTGCCCGAAGTCCTTT
>NZ_JAHQUY010000102.1 GCF_019052365.1 Leyella stercorea | reverse complement strand
TAATGGCGGTCATTAGAAAAAGCTTCTTGTCATTTTCTAATGACCGATTTGGGTTTAATATTGAAGAGCAGTGAGAATTGTGGAATATATATGAAACTTACGTCACTCACAGTTGAAGGCGTCAAGCTATATACGGAAGGAAAATATGGTGTTGCAGGATTTGACGGCATTAGTGGTGAGACACTAACCTTGCGCAACGCATACGTTGAGGCAACTGGCAGCTTGGGTTCAGTCTGCGACCTCCAAAACCTCGTGCTTGACGGCTGCTCCATCACCCAGCCCACTGGCGCTGCCTTCGATGCAAATGTGCACGGCGTTGCTCTCAACGGCGAGGTGGTCACCGACAAGGTGGTGATTGAGCCAGTCACTAACGGCATCAGCAACATCACAACCGACGTTCCTGCCCACAAGCAAGGTATCTTTAGCGTGACGGGCGTGAAGCAGACCCAGCAATGGAACGAGCTCCCTGCCGGCATCTACATCGTGGACGGCGTGAAGAGAGTGAAGAAATAGAAGGTGTGTCATAACTCCATTATTATCAGCCCCCAACCGGTGATTGTGCCGGTTGGGGGTTTTGTTATGCTTGGCACGAGCATTGTCTAACGGGTGGAAGTCCTTAGCCCTGCGAATCTCAACCGAGCCTACAAGACAGTGATGAGGAACAAGGGCTGTGGTGGTATCGCTCTCAAATAACAATGAAGCGAAAAAACAATTTAAAGTGAAATAAATACTAAACAAATCGTATTTTAGCTGATAGAAAGTATTTATCTTTGCAGTAGTTTTATGAAGACAAACAGCAATGAAGTAAACAATATGAACGAAAAATATCAGTTTCTTACCCATGCGCCAGTCCATCGAGTGATAGGCGCAATGGCTTTGCCGACAATCATATCTATGTTGTTGACAAGCGTGTATAATCTGGTTGACACTTTTTTTGTAGGACAGATAGACACGCAGTCAACAGCAGCAGTAGGTATAGTGTTCAGCGTGATGTTCTTCATACAGGCGTTCTCTTTCTTCTTCGGCAATGGTTCGGGCAACTATATCTCCCGACAGCTTGGCGCTCAGAAGACGGAGGATGCAGAGACGATGGCAAGTACGGGTCTCTTTTATACATTGGTGTTTTCTGTTGTGATAATGCTGACAGGCTTGCTTTTCCTTGAACCTATTAGCATTCTTCTGGGCAGTACACCCACCATTCTGCCTTATACATGTCAGTATCTGGGCATCAGTCTGCTGGGCACGCCTTTTATCATGGGTACTTTCTGTATCAACAACCAGATGCGCTTCCAGGGCTTCGCCAAGTATTCGGTATATGGCGTGGTCAGCGGCTCTATCATCAACTGTCTGCTCGACCCGCTCTTCATCTTCGGATTCTCGATGGGTGTTCGCGGAGCGGCATTGGCGTCGGTCATAGGTCAGTTTTGCGGCTTCGTCATTCTGCTCATGATGAGTAGAAAGGAAGGAGTTATTCATTACAGTCATCGCAAGATCTCCTTTGAGGGAAGATTTGTGAAGGAAATAATCGCCGGAGGCACACCCTCAATATCGCGCCAGGGACTTGCCAGTCTCAGCACCATAGCCCTCAACAGCGTAGCCGGCAACTACGGCGACGCTGCCATCGCAGCCATGAGCATCGTCTCGCGTATAGGCATGTTCATTTTTAGCGTCATTATTGGCTTAGGTCAGGGCTTCCAGCCCATGTGCGGCTTCTGCTTCGGTGCCAAGCTCTACGATAGGGTGAAGGAGGGCTTTTGGTTCAGCACGAAGATTGGCGCTGCATTTCTGCTGTTCTGGGCGCTTATACTTATCGTCTTCAGCGAGGAGGCGATAGCCTTGTTCCGCAACGACCCCGACGTGATAGCCATAGGCATTCCGGCGCTGCGCTATCAGATGATAGTCTTCCCGGCATGCAGTTTCATGATGATGGCTAACATGATGATGCAGACGTGCCGTAAGACAATACGTGCCAACATACTTGCAGCTTCGCGTCAGGGATTGTTTTTCATCCCTCTCATCATCATCCTTCCTCATTATTTCGGGTTGTTTGGAGTGGAGATTTGCCAGGCTGTGAGCGATCTTATCTCTCTTGTTGTGACAATTCCGATAGTGTGGACTGCATTCAGAGAGATGTCGACAGAGCGTTAGAATTGCTGTAGAACACGATTTGCTTGCCGGTATCTTTAGTGAAATACCTATTTTTGATGAGGCTCCGAATTTGGTGGTTTCTCTTATGATTACTATTTTTGCACTCGGAAAAGAATCGTATTTACACGACCGATAGTTGTGTTCATGCGGTTTATATAAAAGTTTTATAATTATAAAGATATTATTGTATTATGATTATCGAAAATGTTCATGCAAGAGAGATCTTGGATTCTCGTGGCAATCCTACAGTAGAGGTTGAGGTGTCATTAAAGTCTGGCATCGTTGGTCGCGCATCAGTCCCGTCTGGTGCCTCAACTGGTGAGAATGAGGCTTTGGAGCTTCGTGATGGCGACAAGAGCCGCTATTGTGGCAAGGGAGTATTAAAGGCTGTAGAGAATGTGAATAACGTGATTGCACCGGCTTTGGTCGGCTTCTCTGCCTTGGAGCAGCGTGCTATCGACTATAAGATGTTGGAGTTGGACGGCACCAAGACCAAGTCAAACCTGGGAGCCAATGCTATTCTTGGCGTATCGCTTGCAGTGGCTCATGCTGCTGCGGAGTATCTCCACATCCCGTTGTATCGCTATATCGGTGGTTGCAACACTTACACCCTTCCCGTTCCTATGATGAACATCATCAACGGCGGTGCTCACTCTGATGCGCCAATCGCCTTCCAGGAGTTTATGATTCGTCCTGTGGGCGCTCCTAATGAGAAAGAGGCAATCCGTATGGGTGCAGAGGTGTTCCATGCCTTGGCAAAGCTCCTGAAGAGTCGTGGACTTTCTACTGCTGTCGGCGACGAGGGTGGTTTCGCTCCTGCACTCAATGGTATAGAGGATGCGCTTGAGAGCATCTGCCAGGCAATCAAGGATGCTGGTTATGAGCCGGGAAAGGATGTGAAGATAGCAATGGACTGCGCTGCCAGCGAGTTTGCTGTTCAGGAGAACGGTGAGTGGTTCTACGACTACCGCCAGCTGAAGGACGGCAAGAAGAAAGATCCTAACGGCAAGAAGCTCACAGCTGCAGAGCAGATCAAGTTCCTGGAAGAACTCATCACCAAATATCCTATTGATTCTATCGAGGACGGTCTTGACGAGAACGATTGGGACAACTGGGTGAAGCTTACAGCTGCCATCGGCGACCGTTGCCAGTTGGTAGGTGACGACCTCTTTGTTACTAACGTGAAGTTCTTGGAGAAGGGCATCAAGATGGGTGCTGCCAACTCTATTCTTATCAAGGTGAACCAGATTGGCTCGCTTACCGAGACTTTGGATGCTATCGAGATGGCTCACCGTCATGGCTACACAACTGTTACATCACACCGTTCAGGTGAAACAGAGGATACCACTATCGCTGATATCGCTGTGGCAACAAACTCTGGTCAAATCAAGACTGGTTCGATGAGCCGTACCGACCGTATGGCAAAGTACAACCAGCTTATCCGTATCGAAGAGCAGTTGGGTAATAACGCAACTTACGGTTACAAGAAACTAAAATAGACGTGATTAATTATTGAATAAATCATAATCCACATTAATGGGCATGAACTACCGAGATGGTTGATCATGCCCATATTTTATATTTTCAAACTGTTATTTTATCTTGTTATATTCCTCATCGCTCACAGCCTCCTGCCACTCGTTTGATGTGTTCTCGCCAGGTATTTCAAAGGCGAGGTGGGCAAACCAGCTGTCTTTTGCGGCACCATGCCAATGCTTCACGTTGGCAGGAATATGGATGACTGTGCCGGGAAGGATTTCCTGCGCAGGTTTGCCTTCTTCCTGATACCAGCCGCGTCCGGCTACACCTACCAGCATTTGTCCGCCACCACGTGTGGCGTGGTGCGTGTGCCAGTTGTTGCGGCAACCTGGTTCAAAGGTAACATTGAAGAAAGGTATCTGACTGTCGGATATTTGTGCCAGATAACTGTTGCCTTTG
Source organism: Leyella stercorea (assembly GCF_019052365.1). Taxonomy (GTDB): domain Bacteria; phylum Bacteroidota; class Bacteroidia; order Bacteroidales; family Bacteroidaceae; genus Prevotella. The sequence goes on along the minus strand of NZ_JAHQUY010000102.1, from coordinate 3,105 downwards.
AAGTATTTGGCGTAAGCGGTGTTGGGTTCGCCTATAGGGAATATCATCTCGCGCTGGAAAGCAGCCTTGGCGTCTTCTCCTTTCACATCTTCGTTCCATACCTCCTTTGCCAGATTGAAGGCAGCCCAGGCCTTTGGCCAGCCGGCGTAGAAGGCGATGTGAGTAATAATTTCTGCCGCTTCCGTGCGGGTAATGCCGTTGTTCTTTGCCGACTGCAAGTGATATTTCAGTGAACTGTCAGTGATTCCTTGGCTGATGAGCGAAGTGATTGTTACCAAACTGCGGTAGCGCAATGAAAGCAGGTCATTGCGGCTCCATACTTCTCCGAAGAGGATGTCGTCGTTGAGGTGGGCGAACTCCGGGGCAAACTCACCCAGTTGGGTGCGCCCTGCTGTCTGTATTATTTTCTTCATTGTATCATTTTTTTAAATTCTTCTTCAGGAACATCTTCAATGTATTAAAAATAACAGTTTTTCTATACATTTATCATTATATCTACGCTGTTTTGCGATACTCGCTTGGAGTCTTCCCTGTCTGAACCTTGAAAAAGCGGACGAAGTGCTGAGGATATTCAAAGCCGAGGTGCTGGCTGATTTGCGTAATGCTGAGGGCTTCATCAACAAGTAGTTGGCGGGCTGCAGAAAGCAGTCGGTCGTTAATCAGACTCTTAGCGGTTCTGCCTGTCTCGGTCTTGACTAATTCTCCGAAATATTTAGGCGAATAGCAACATTTGTCGGCAAAGTAGGCTACGGTAGGCAGCCCTTTACGCATCGCTTGACGGGCAATGTATTCATCGAGCAGAGAGATGAATTTCTTGACCACCGAATGATTTATTTCCTCGCGTGTGATAAACTGCCGGTCGTAGAAGCGCAGACAATAGTTCAGCAGCAATTCGATGTTAGAAACGATGAGTTCACGCGAATGCCTATCTATAGGATGCTCGAGTTCCTGCCCAATCATTGAGAGCACATCACGGAAGATGTTTACCTCGGCAGCGGATAGGTGTAGAGCTTCGTTGCTTGTATAGTCGAAGAACTCATAGCGGGAGATGTTCTTGCCAAGAGAGGTGCGGTTGAGCAACTCGGGATGGAATGCCAATACCGTATATTTGGCAAGCGGTACTCCTGGATTTGGTTCCACTTTAATCGACTGTCCTGGAGCAAACGAAGTGACGGTCATCTCGTCAAAATCATATTCTGTTCTGCCGTATGACAATTTACATCCCTTGTTTTCCTTCAGGAAGAGGGCATAAAGTCCGTAGTGATGCACAGCCTCCTGTATAGGAGAGGTGTTCTCTACACGCGCAATGCTTACTAAGGGATGAAGCGTTTTCAACCCTATGAAGTCATTGAACTCCTGTATTGTATTAAAGAATAATTCCTTCATAATTCTAAGCATTTTAATCTTCTGCAAAGATACGTATATTCTCCAAAAGAGCTTATACCTGGTTTTCGGAAGATATTACCTTTATTGCAGTTTATTATCCTTTATACTTAAACACCTTTACCATATCCTTGTCGCCACCCACAAGCTGGCTGCATCTGTTCAGCATTCCGGTGTCTGAGAAACCGCATTTCTCCATGACTCTTCCCGATGCAGGATTGCCTGTGAAATGGTCTGCCCAGATGTTTTCAAAATGGTTCTCGTTGATGCAGTAGTCAAGCATCAGCTTTAAGGCTTCGGTGCAGATTCCTCTGTTCCAATAAGGCTTTCCTACCCAGTAGCCCACCTCGCAGTCGTTTTCTCCGATAGGGATGTTGCTGGTTTCATGGGTGTAGTAGCCAATGCAGCCGATAGCCTCGCCAGTCTCTTTCAACACAATCGCCCATGTCGTGTCGTTATGGAAGAATGTGCGGATAATCTCCAGACTTTCCTCTACAGACTTATGTGCCGGCCATCCAGCACGAGGTCCTACGTCAGGGTCGGAGGCGTACTTGAAGAGCGCCTCTGCATCCGATTCCTGCCAATGGCGAAGTAAAATTCTTTCTGTTTCCATCAGATTATATCAATGTTTTGCATTCTATTTACTATGTGCACTTACCCCAGCCAGTCGGTAAAGATAAGTATACATTCGTGCACCTTCTCAAAGAATTTCCCTATCCGGCGCTTGATGCCCTTCCAATATATCCCATTCTTTTTAATGCTCATATACTTAGTTATTTATTTTGTTATTAATTCATGTGCAAATACGCCATCAGCGCAATCTGTATCAGCAGAATAGCAGGAATGCCGTATTTGAATTTCTTGTGCATCGTCTTATGGTTTTAAAATCCCAACTCCACATCCTTGCCGAATGGTGCGAGCGAAAGCGCGGCCATCTTGAAATCCGTCCCTTCTCGGCGCCTTGTATTCATGCTCGCCGATGCGCTCCTTCAGAAATTCCGTCATCATGAAATACGGATTGCCCAGCAGGGCAGGGATGCTCACCACCGGAGCCAGCATCTGGGCGAGGAAAGAGCCGCAGCTGTTGCCCAGAAGCAAGTCGGGCTGTTCCCGGTCGATGATGGAGCGAATCTCCTTCAGTGCCTCCTTGGGGTGCAAAGGGAGGTCGGGAGTCAACACTACCGCCGTCCCCTCAAACGCCTCTTTCAAGGCTCTCGCCATTGGACAGCTGCCCGTAGCGAAGAATCCGTGTAGGAATAATATCTTCTTCATGCTCTAATCATTTGATAATGATGCGCCTGTAATATAGGAGGATAAGCAATGCTCAACGCCCATATTGGCGCAATATATCTGCAAAAATACAAAAAAATCAAAAAAAATGATTTTATAGATGGATTTTGTTTGCAGGGCGAACTTGATTTAACTTTATTTGTAAGCAAGGGGATAATGAGGACGTCTTTAGTGTTATCTTGGGTTCCAAGTACATAGTTTCTCTTCACCTCACTCTTTACCTCATTCTTAACCTCAATTTCAACCTTACTTTCTGTAATCTTCTATTTTTTTCGATTATTAGCAATGCTATCATCAGTTTTCTATGTACTGCGTTTCTGGGTATTTGTCAGAGTGCTTGTTTTGGCAATATTGTTGACTTTCAGAATATAATCACCGACTTTGCATATAATATTCATAAGATTATTACGTGCAAAAACAATGAATATATTC
>NZ_JAHQUY010000101.1 GCF_019052365.1 Leyella stercorea | reverse complement strand
GTGTAAAGACGGTGACGTCAAAGCCGAGCAGTACTAATTGCCCGAGACTTTCTTCTCGAGTAGTCGTGCTTTCAGTTGTTGAAAGTTTAACAACAGTTTTTGCTGATCAATTTGTCTAACTTATACGCTCGACGAATTAATAATTAATAATTAAAAATTACTAATTGTCGCAGGCGAACGAATATTAGGCGGTTATTGCGGCGGTGTCCCACCTCTTCCCATTCCGAACAGAGAAGTTAAGCCCGCTTGCGCCGATGGTACTGCAATGCAATGCGGGAGAGTAGGTGGCTGCCTTCTTTACTTGAGGTCTTCAGAGTCAAATGACTTTGGAGACCTTTTTTTTGTATCCACAGGGGGTGCACTTGTCTCAAGTGCACCAACCGAGCAATAGTGCACCAACCGAAGCTTGGTCGGTGCAGCAGAGACTGCTGCACCCCCTGATCCTGGTAGATACCTTCAAATCATGGTAGATACAACCTGCATCTTCCAGCCTTTAACTACTTCAAAGCCAATTGGCTGCGCCGCTGCTGGAAGATATGGCAGATTTTTTCACCTACATCATTTTCTATGGACTATCCCAATCTAAAAATTAATATATACCTTTGTAGTTATATTAAACATATAGCTATGGATAAACAATCAAGATACGCAGAACTGATCTCTCAGATAGAAGTATTCGCGAATGATGCTGACCATCCTATCAGCGTATTGTCTAATTGTGCTGCAGTAATGAAGACAATCTTTCCAGAGGAATATTTCTGGGTAGGTTTCTATATTGTAGATGGTGACGAACTGTACCTCGGTCCGTTCCAGGGTACGCCGGCATGTACACGCATCAAGTTCGGACGCGGTGTCTGTGGCACGTCATGGAAAGAACAGCGCTCACTTGTTGTAGATGATGTAGAGAATTTCCCTGGACATATTGCATGCTCGTCGCTCTCCCGATCGGAGATTGTCGTTCCGTTGAAGCACAATGGGGTAGTGATTGGTGAAATAGACATCGACAGCACCGAATTGGCAACATTCGACGACGTTGACAGACAGTTTCTTGAGCATGCGGCAGAGATGATTGCGCCTTATATGGCGAAGCTCGCTATACCTTTATGAATTTATAGTGTGCGTGGGTATGGCAAGAATGCCATACACTCCTATAATGCTGCATAAGCATGGCAAGAATGCCATACCCTCCTATAATGCAGCATAAGTATGGCGAAAAAGTTCTGTTTTATATAGATCTTAAGGTTTAAAAGCAGAAAAATGTAAGTTCGTAGTTAAAAAGTTGCGAAAACGTTTGGTGGTTTCATAACAAATGCGTACCTTTGCAACCGCTTACAGAGCAATACGGGTAAGTCTTGCACGGCCAGCTCCCTTCGAACCCTCCAGGACGGGAACGTAGCAAAGGTAGTTGGTTGTAGCGGCGCGATGTAAGTAGCTTGCCCACCCGCCTCTTTAGCTCAGTTGGCCAGAGCACGTGATTTGTAATCTCGGGGTCGTTGGTTCGAATCCGACAAGAGGCTCAAAATGATGACGAGACAAGACTTTAAGTTTTGTCTCGTTTTTTTGTATTTGCATGTTTGAGGTGCATGCTGCGCCTTGAATGCTGCAGGGTTGTATAAACTTAGAGCGGCGGAGCTTTACCTCAGTCGCCATGATTAAAATTTAGAAGACTATGGAAAAGATAGACGTTACGACACTCAACGATAATGTGTTCACTACTATTGGTAAGGAGTGGATGCTTGTTGCTGCAGGCAACGTGGAGAAGTTCAACATGATGACAGCTTCTTGGGGATGCCTCGGCTGGTTGTGGAACCGTCCGGTGGCTATTGTGTACATCCGTCCGGAGCGTTATACACACGAGCTCATAGAGGCTAACGACACAATGAACCTTGTTTTCCTCGGCAACTCGGAAGAGGCACGCAAGGCGTATGCCTTCTGTGGCGCTAAGTCGGGCAGAGACTTCGATAAGGCGAAGGAGGCTCATCTCACACCGGTTGCTACCGAGAACGGCTGCGTAACATTCGATGAAGCACGCCTCACACTCACCTGCCGCAAGCTGTACAAGACGCAGATTCGTCCGGAGGAGATGCTCGACAAGTCGATAGAGCAGTGGTACGGCGAGAAGGGCGGCTTGCACGACGTGTATGTAGTGGAGATTCTCGATGCTTATAAGAAGTAATGCGCTAATAAGCAAAACCATTCTATATACATAATATTATATAGTACAGGTCAATAAACATTCAAACAGAACTTTGATGACAGAGAAAATAGACAAGTATAAGGTTCAGGCGGCTTTGGTGCGTTCGTTCTTTGACGCCTTCTCGCATGGCGTTATAGAGAGTCAGGTGGAAGACCCGAAGGAGAAGACGACACCGCAGTCGGTGAAGAAGCTGATGCTGGAGCACTACGAGCACATTGCGCCCGCTTTCTTCGACACCATGTTCTTCCCGTTGGCAGCCATGAACTACAAGTATGAAGACATTGCGGCACTGGCTCGCGAAGCGCAACAGCGTGGCGACGACATGATGGCACTTGTGCGCACGGCGTGTGGCAACGAGGCGTACTACAACGCTATGGTGGAGGAATACAAGCGCAACTTCTCGATGCTGCTTGCAGGCAGATACCTCTCCAACGCCGACCATCTTGAGGGCTATGTGCGTAAGGCGGAGGCAGAGACGGAAGCGTCGGTAGACTCCGACCGCGCCATCGAGCTGACTGTGCGTGTCGTGATGTTCGCATACGTTCGCGGTCTGCGCCAGACGGGGGAGGATGCGCGTTCTGATCGGTCGGTGCACTTGGGACAAGTGCACCCCCTTGGGGAGGATGCACGTTCTGATCGGTCGGTGCACTTGAGACAAGTGCACCCCCTTGGGGAGGATGCGCGTTCTGATCGGTCGGTGCACTTGAGACAAGTGCACCCCCTACGTGGGGCTACGCTCTTCCGTCTGATGCTTGATGCGATGAACATCTTGCTGCTCGACGAAGCTGTCGACTTTGCTGACGCAGAGGCAGCAGACCTTGCTTCGCTGTTCTTGAAGGTCTGCCAAACGCAGCATAACTTCACGGTTATGACCGACGAGATGGACCGCACATATTCAGAATTAATGAAGGAATAATAACAAAATACTATGACACAGATTCCGGTATTGCTGCTCACAGGTTATTTGGGCAGCGGCAAGACAACATTGTTAAATCGAATCCTTTCTAATGAGAAAGGCATTAAGTTCGCCGTTATCGTGAACGATATCGGCGAGGTGAACATCGACGCCGACCTCATCCAGCAGGGTGGAGTGGTGAACAAGCAGGACGACAGTCTGGTAGCTCTGCAGAACGGCTGCATCTGCTGCACGCTGAAGATGGACCTTATCGACCAGTTGCGCGACATCGTGAATATGAAGCGCTTCGACTATATCGTCATCGAGGCGAGCGGCATCTGCGAACCGGCACCGATTGCGCAGACTATCAGTTCGATGGTGACACTCGGTCCGCAGTATATCACCAACGGCATACCGCGTCTTGACAGCATCGTGACCGTGGTGGACGCGCTGCGCATGAGAGACGAGTTCAACAACGGCAACGCTCTAACACGCGACGGACTTGAAGACGAAGACCTCGAAAACCTCGTAATACAGCAGATAGAGTTCTGCAACACGATACTTCTGAACAAGGCTGCAGAGGTGAGCGCTGACGATCTGCGCAAACTCACCGAGATAATCCGCGCCATTCAGCCTAAAGCAGAAATCATACCATGCAACTATGGCGACGTAGACTTGGAGCGTCTGCTCAACACCGGTCGTTTCAACTTCAACGAGGTGGCTACATCGGCTGCATGGATCAACGAGATTGAGAATCATCACGGCGATGAGGAGGATGATGACGATGATGATGAGGAGGAGCATGAGCACCATCATCATCACGACCATGAAGATGAAGAGCATGAACATCATCATCACGACCACGACTGCCATGGCGGTTGCGGACATCACCATCACCATGACCATGAAGGCGGCGAAGTGGAGGAGTACGGCATTGGCACGTTCGTATATTATCGCAGAAAGCCGTTCGACATGAACTTCTTCGACAACTTCGTGGCGCGTCTGTTCCCGAAGAACGTGATTCGCTGCAAGGGATTGTGCTGGTTCAAGGAAGAGCCCGACATGTGCTATCTCTTTGAGCAGGCAGGCAAGCAGATGGAGCTGAAAAACGCCGGACAGTGGTACGCCACAATGCCGAAGGACGAACTGCAGCAGATGCTCGACCGTGAAGAAGGACTGCGCAGAGACTGGGACGAGAAGTATGGCGACCGTATGCAGAAGCTCGTGTTCATCGGTCAGAAACTCGACAAAAAGACAATAAAAGAACAGCTCGACATGTGTCTTACGGATGTAGAACTGTAAAAGGACTTACGGAATTATAACATAAAGCAAGAGGGTATGGCGGAATAGCCATACCCTCTTTGTTTTTTAGTCTGCGTGGGTATGACATGGATGCCATACCCTTCTATATTAGAGATGCTTCATGATGTCGAGCAGATGATCCCAAACCATCTGAACAGTCGGGATGTGAAGACGCTCGTCAGGAGTATGCACGTCGCGCAGCGTAGGACCGAACGAAACCATGTCGAGGTTCGGGTAGCGCTCCGAGAACAGACCGCACTCCAAGCCAGCGTGGATGCCCTTAACGATAGGATCCTTGCCGAAGAGCTTCTTGTACGACTCGACAGCCACCTTCGTGAGCTTGCTGTCCGGGTTCATCTTCCAAGCCGGATAGCCGTCGCTCATCTTCACCTCAGCGCCAGCAAGTTCGAAGGCTGCCTTCACGGTGTTAGTCTCGTTCTCGAGGTTGCTCATCACGTTAGAACGCTGCGAAGCCACTACGTTGATCTCGTTCTCTGCGGTCTGAACGCTTGCCACGTTGTTAGAAGTCTCGACCATGTATGCCAGAGCCTCGTCCTGGCACATAGCGAACACGCCGTTGTCGACAGCCTGCATGCAGAGGATGAAGCGGCGGCTTGCGTCCTTCGGCAGTACGCTCTCAGCGTCGGTGCTACCGAGGTTGAACTCCATAACCGGCTCGGTTACGTGGAACTCCTCCTCGATGTTAGCTGTGAACACGTTCCAGTCGGCACGTACAGTCTCCTTCTCGCTTGCCGGAACAGCGAATACGATGCTACCGTCGCGAGGAATGGCGTTGTGCAGCTTGCCCGAGTTGAACTTAGCGAGGCGAAGATCCATCTTCTCCTGCTCCTTATAGAGGAAACGAGCGAGAATCTTGATGGCGTTGGCGCGTTTCTTGTTGATATCGTCGCCAGAGTGTCCGCCCTTCAAGCCCTTTACCGAAGCTGTGAGGAAGAACATACCCTCGGGAGCAGCCTCACGCTCGAATGTGAAGCGAGCCGAAGTAGTCTTTCCGCCGGCGCAAGAGATGAAGATCTGTCCTTCGTCCTCAGAGTCGAGGTTGATGAGCATATCGCCTTTCATGAAACCTGCCTTCATGCCCATAGCACCAGTGAGACTTGTCTCCTCGTCGCGTGTAAACACACACTCCAGCGGTCCGTGCTCGATGTCGTCGCTGTCGAGGATAGCCAGTTCGATAGCGCATCCGATGCCGTCGTCAGCACCGAGAGTTGTGCCCTTAGCGTTGAGCCATTCGCCGTCTACATAAGTCTGAATAGCGTCGGTGTGGAAGTTGAAGTCTACGTCTACGAGTTTGTCGCAGACCATGTCCATGTGGCTCTGCAGGATGAGTGTCGGAGCGTTCTCGTGACCCTTTGTAGCCGGCTTGCGGATTACTACGTTGCCCGTCTCGTCGGTCTCGGTCTCTAAGCCGTGGCTCTTGCCGAACTCCTGAAGATACTCAATCATGCGCTCCTCATGCTTTGAAGGGCGCGGAATCTCATTGATTTTAGCAAACTGCTCGAACACGCGAGCAGGTTTCAATTCGCAATTGCTCATTTTCCTTAATTTTTTTATGTTGATGTTATAATAATCTGAATTTTCGGTAAATTATTTTGCCATACCGCCGATTTGCCGTACCTTTGTACCGATATGGGCGGTGCAGCCTATCTTCTGCAAAGATAGCGCAAATCGAGCGCAATGAAGCTTGCTTCAAATTGCCGAGGTGCAGCCTATCTTCTGCAAAGATAATGTAAAAGGTAGACACCACAAAATAAAAAAATATAATATGATTAAATTAATGCTTATAAGCCTCGCTGTAGTGGCAGTAGCCTTCGCTTTGTTGTCGATAAAGGTGCTGCTGAAACGCAACGGCAAGTTCTCTTCACAGCACGTACACGACAATCCGGGCTTGCGCAAGCAGGGCATCCACTGCGTGATGGACCAGGACCGCGAAGCCCGTGAGCGCAACGGTGCCTACTAATATGCCTAAGTTGTATATAGTGGTACTAACTGATTTGTCTATAATATATAATGTATAGATATATATAGATATAGGCAGGCACTTAAAACGATAAAATTAAAACTAAATAAAGATGAACAAGAAAAACATTTTCGGCGCACTTGCACTCGCAACTGTAGCCGCTTTCGCAATGACCTCTTGCGACAAGTCGAAGTGTCAGGTTGACGAGAAGAAGGTAGAGAGCAAGCAGGCTGTGCCTTCAGACGCAAAGATTGCGTATGTAGAGGTAGACAGCATCATGTCGCAGTACAAGTTCTGCAAGGACTACTCGCTCATTCTCCAGAAGAAGGGTCAGAACATCCAGAACACACTCGCACAGAAGCAGCACGCTCTTGAGCAGGCTTACGGCAACTTCCAGCAGAAGGTTCAGCAGAACGCCTACACACGCGAGCAGGCAGAGCAGATTCAGATGTCGCTGCAGAAGCAGAACAGCGACCTTCAGGTGCTCAACCAGCGTCTGAGCGGCGAGTTCCAGGCAGAGACAGAGAAGTATAACAACGCTCTGCGCGACTCTATCCAGCACTTCCTCGCTGTATACAACAAGGACAAGAAGTATGGCTTGATTCTGAGTAAGGCTGGCGACAATATCCTCTACGCCGACAAGGCTTACGACATCACCAACGAGGTGATTGCAGGCTTGAACAAGGCTTACAAGCCGGCGGCTCCTGCAAAGGAGGAGAAGGCTGCTAAGAAGAAGTAAGTATTTCTGCAAAGAAGAAGTAAGGCTTCTTTACAGACAAAACGCATATAACCGGAGACAATGCTGCCAATAGCATAGTCTTCGGTTTTTTTGTGCTCGCACACTTTGTTGCTTATTTTGCAAATTCACGCTGCGAATGAAGATTTTTAAACAAAATGCCAATTTAAACACAAAAATATCTATCAAATGTTTCTTTGTATTAAAATATTTATT
>NZ_JAHQUY010000100.1 GCF_019052365.1 Leyella stercorea | reverse complement strand
ACGACAAGCCCATTGGCAGAATTAAGTATGCACTAAATTAATTCCGCCAACAGGTAAAGGCTCACTAAAAACATCTTAAGGACTAAGCATAAACACAAAAAGGCTGCACACTTCGCCGTGTGCAGCCTTTTTTAAATCTAATAATTGTAGGAGTAAACGTTACTTCACGAGAACCTTCGCCGTGCGACCGCCCACTTTCACGATGTAGCATCCGGTTGGAACGCCGACTGCGGCATTCTTCTCGCCGGCTGAACGCCATACGCACTTGCCGTCTACAGTCCAGACGCCTGCCGAGAGGCTGCCGATTCCGCTCAGAACGATTGTTCTGCCCGCTACGTAAACCTTGCCCTCAGACGCTGTGGTCTCGGTGATTGCAGAAGTGGAGTTGACGCTGAGAGCGTTTGAGAAGTCAGACTCGCCCTTGTCGTAAACCACCGTCACGCGGTAGGTGTATTCGCCCGTGCTGCTTGCCTCGGTGTCGTCGTACGAGGTAGCCGAAAGCGGAGTGGCGTTGAGCTTAGCGCCGTTGCGGTATACGTTGTATCCGTTGATGGCGAGCGCCTGCTTCTGAGCGCCCGCCGGCACGAAGCTGATGTCGTCGAGGAAGAGCGCCGTGTTGATGCCCTCAACGTAGATGGCGAAATACTTGGCGCCTTCAGGCAGGTCGAACGAGTATTCGGTCCACTGCTCGGGTATGTCGGTCACTTCCTTCAAGTCCATGAAGTCGGCTGTCTCGTTGCCCGTTGTCGAATAGAGTAGGGTGAAGCCCTCGAGTCCGTCCATGCGGTAGTTGAGGCTCTTCGCGTTGATGGTGATTCGCTGCTTGCCGCCGTACAGTTCGGGCGAGATGAGCCAGTCTTGCTTCATGCTGCCGCAGTAGGGCGAGATGAGAATCTTGTCGCCAGAGACGCTCGACCATCCGTCCTCCTCGGTTCCGATAATCTGTGTGAGGTCGATAACCTGGAAGCTGATGCCCTCGCCGCTGTTCGGGTAGGTTATCCATCTGCCGTCGTTGGTCTGGAACTCCATAGAGTACTGGTTGCCATGAACGTCTACCACCTTCCACTTGCCGAAGTCGGTGATGGTGAACGCCTCGTACTGCTCGAAGCTCTCAACGCTCGACTGCGGAGTGAGGCTGCTGAGGTCGGGAGCCGACCACTTCAGACTCATTGCCGATCCGTTCCAGCCGCCGCTGAGGTCGCTCACCGTGGGATAGGTAGGTGCCACGAGGTCTACTACGGTCTTCACGGTGTCGTTCTTAGTGTTCTCGTCGGCGCTGTATTCCACAACAGCCTTGAGCTGCATAGCCGGAAGGTCGCGCACCTCGGGAGTTACGCTGAACTCGAGTTCGGCTGTCTCGCCAGCCTTCAATGTCGTGCCCTGCTTCTCTGCCAGCAGTCGGTCGCCGGCGTAGAGCTTCACGCCGTAAGCCGCGGCGTCCTTCAATCCGACGTTCTTCACGACGGCAGAAACCGTCTTCTCCGTTCCGACATTCATCTTCGACGGTGTCTTCAGCTCAGCCATCTTCAGGTTGTGCTGCAGATTGTCCGACATGCGGATGTTGTCGATATAGAGCTTCTCGTTCGACTTGATGTTGTCGGTGCGGAACGCCAGCTGCACGAAGCGGTTAGCGGCGAACGCCGAGAGGTCGTAGCTGTATTCGGTCCATCCGTCTACGCTCTGGCTGAGGTCTACGGAAGCCACCTTGTGGTATACGTTGTCGGGTGTGAGCACCTCGAAGTCCATGTTGTCGTCGATGGCAGAATGTTTCACCCAGAACGAAACGACGGGCTTCATCGTGTCGTCAATACGAATCTTCGGCGATACGAGCAGCAGTTCGCCCGTGCTGCCCACGTTGGTGTAGCCGATGCAGCCGTTGTCGCCGTCCTGCGACTCGCTTGTGGTGCCGCCCCAGCTGCGTTCGCCCATTCTTGGCACGGCAGCCCACTCAGAGTAGGTGGCAACTGCATTGCTGAACGACTCCGCTATCGGCGTCTCGTACGGCTTGCCGGCAGAGATGGCGTAAGAAGTGGCGTCGGCGCTTGTGCCGGCTGTCGATACGGCGTTCACAACGTAGATGTACGAGCCCTGCTTGTTGCCGAGGTCGCTGATGACGTCGGTAGCCGAACATTCGCCGTCCTTAACGTCGAGCGCCATCCAGCCGTTGCGCTTCACGGTGTAGGTGAGCGCCTTCGGGTCTACATATCCGCCGTTGGCACCCTTGGTAGGAGCCTCCCAGCTAACGACTACGGTGCCGTCAACCGGTTCGCTCAGCGTGATGTGCTCTACCGCAGCCGGTGTGTCAACGCCTACGTATGCCTTCAGCGACGCGTCGTCGCCCTTGCCCTTGGCGTTGCTCACAACCACCTTGTAGGTGTTGAAGCCGTTCTGCGGTTGGTTGTCGGTCAGGGTGAGTTTCTTTCCTGACTGCAGGGTCTCATCGCCGCTTGCGAACGACTTCAGCAGGGTGCCGTCTCTGTACACTTCGGCTGTGGTGAGCGTGCCTACAGCCGTACCGCCGATGGTCTTTGAAGGCAGCGTGAACGTTACCTCCGACTTCAGTTCGCCCTTTGCGGCAGGCTTCACCGCGAGGTCGGCTACTGCGGCTGGCGTGTCGGTCGTGGTATACTGCTCCACGCTGATGTCCTGTATCTCGAACGAGTGCATGAGGGCGTCGCTCAGCAGGTGGAAGCCAAGGAAGTAGTCGCCGTCGGAAGGCACGAGGAACTTCGCTTCTACCTTCTGCGTCTCGAACCGCGTGCTGAACTCTGTAGTGGGCATCACGCTGGTAGTCATGTTCTCAGCCTCGGGCAGATTGCCGAGAGCAACGGCGAGGAGGTGCTTGTTCTGCGAGTTGCATCGCACGTTGAACGTCACCTTATAGTAACCGCTCTTGTTGAGCTTGAGCGGCGGCAGGATGAGCCAGTCGTCTGCCTTCACCGTAGCGTCGCCGGCATATTCAGCGGTCTGCGAGTACTCGTTGTAGCTCCATGTCTTGCTGTCGTTGTTGGCATCGAGCACGGTGAAGTAGTCGAATGCTTCCTGCTTTTCGAAGTTCTCGCTGTACGGCGTAGCCTTGCCCGGACCCACGACTACCTTGTTAGAAGCGAGTGTCTCGCCCGACTTGCCGTAGGCTGAAGGTGTCACCTCATACCAGTATTTAGCCAGTTCGCCGCTCTCTACGTTGTCGTAGAGCACGGTAGAGGTGGTGCTCTCGCTCACGGTCTTGGCGTCGGGCTGTCTCACAACCTTGTACGTTACGCTTGCCGGGTCTACGTATCCGTTGTGCGCACCAGTCGAGACGGCGTCCCATTGCAACTGCAGTCCCTTGTCGAGCGTGCGCTTCAGCGAGAGTCCGCTCACCGTTGCCGGAGCGTCCTTGCCAATCCACAGCGAGGTGGCAGCGCGTTCGCTTTCGCACTTTGCGTTCGACGTCGTGACCACAATCTTGCAGCGTCCTTCGGGCAGGGTGGCGTCAAGCTGCACGGTCTTGCCTGCTGCAGCCGTTCCTTCCTTCTTCTGGTCGCCTAAATACACCTTATAATTAATGTTGCCGCTCAGCGTCTCTCCGCCCTTTGTTGCGGAAGGCATGGTGAAGCTGACCTTTCCGGTGGTGCTGCCGTTGCTGAAACTTGCCTTCAGGTCGCTCACCTTTGCAGGTGCACCCTTGTCGACGTGCGGCAGAATGTAGAGGCCGGTTATCTCCTCCATACCCGTGAACTGTCGGCAAAGCGTGAGCGCTGCGCTCTGCATGTTCACCTCGTAGAGCGCCGACGTGAAGTCAGACTTCATCGAAGCCCAGTAGCACTTGCCGGTGGTGGGGTCGACGGTAGCCGACTGCGCGTACATCGGCATGATGCCAGTGCTTCCCACAACCGTAAATTCCGCCGTGTTCTTGTCGATCTTCACAAGGTTTTCCATGCTTATGCCGTAGAGCTGTCCGCTGTTGTCGAAGAAGAGTGCAGAGAACGTAGTGTCGAAGTTGGCGATGCGGTCGAAGTCGCCCTTCTCTACATTCAGCGTACCGAGACAAATGCCGCCGTCAACGTAGCAAGCGTAAATCTTGTCGGTAGTAGCGTCGTAGGCAAGGTCGAGAGCGGCGTGCGCCATCGTCTTCTCCGAGAGCAGTTCCCACGTGTCGGCGTCGTACACGCTCAGCAGCATCTTGTCTACATTGATAGAGTAGTACTTGCCGTTGGCATACGCGCCACCGCCTTGAGCGGTTAGTCGCTGGTCGATCTTCACGGGTGTGAACCCAGAGGCAGACGTTGTGCCGAACGAGTAGATACCCGGTCCGCCACCTGCGCCCCAGTTCATTGAAGACACTACACTACCGTATATCACGGTGTCGTCCTGCGCGAGAGCCTGTCCGCCGTAGGTGGCTGCGAGAAGCAGCGCCAGGGCTACCGACTTGCGCATCATTTGTCTGGTGTCGATTTTCATAAGCATATATATTAATAATGTATAAGTTGAAATTCTGTATGCTGTGGTGAGTTGAAACTCGGCGTATTGTATGAGTTAAACTCGGTGTATTATATGAGTTGAAATCTGCTTATTCTTTCTCTTCTCTCTTGTTCTTTTGTGCCGATATCTAATATAGATTGCTAAATTACATAAAAAAGTTAATATATATAACCTTTTGTTAGAAAAATGTGTTGCAATATGGAAAAATGTAGAGCTTTTGTGTTTTCTTCTGTATTCTCTGCAAGCAAATCTACTTGGACGTCGATTTAAACGTGTTGTGGTACAAAAGTTGTACAAAAATAGAGAATGTGTAAGCATAAAAAAAAGGCAATCATTTGAATGTCAAACAATTGCCTCTTTGTGGAGCTGGTGGGATTCGAACCCACGTCCAAACAGGGAAACCATACGCTTTCTACATGCTTATTCTGGCCTTCGGTTTTCGTGACGCAACAAGACCCAGACCACCAATTGCGCCCTTATCCTCTAAAACTTCACCCGTGCGGCGAGGCACACACTGGCTATTTCCGATTTACCTGCACCGCTTTGTCCTCAGATTCGGAACAACATCCTTGGAGCGATGTCTCGTTCCGCCAAACCTTGTGGCGGAATAAAGCTAATCTACTATACTTCGATTAAGCAGCGAGAGCGTAGTTGTTTTCGCCAATTAAATTTTTGATCACTCAGATTAAGGAGCTAGCCATCGAGGCTCCGCATGCTTACATACCATTTCATCCCGCTGTCAAATCCAGTCAACCCCGAGATGTTATACTTAACTTTGCAAAGTTAGTACAAATGCACGAAACTGCAAAATAAAACGGCAATATTTTACTGTTTTAGTCGTTGTCCAAATTTACGATTTCCCAATAGCCACCAAAAGTGGGTGAACCAACTCTTTTTAGAGTACCAGTTTCTCTTAGTTGACGTAGGTTCTTTTCAACTCCTCGTGTAGAGATACCTAACTCCATTGCAATTTGTGGAGCGGTTATTTGGGGATCTTTCTTTATCATTTCTATAATTTTGTCAGATGTTTTCTGACGTGTCCCCGAGCTTTTAAGTTGAGTTCCCGAACTTTCTGGCTTAGTTCCCGAACTTTCTGGCTTAGTTCCCGAACTTTTGAGTTTAGTTCCCGAACTTTCCGATTTTGTTTCCGAACTATCTGAACACTCTTCATGTATCGGAATAGTAACCAAGAAAGTCAAGCGATCGTCGGTAGTTTCAAAGATGGCGCGTGGCGACCCGTTCTCTGCCAGTTTCGTTTGAATTGTAGGAACACCGGTTGAGCGACCTTCTGTCAGGTCGAGTTCTTTCAAGAAATCGCCTAACCTTCGGTTTCGGTAGCGACGGCTTTTCAGCATATCGCCTTTTGCAATATCTTCTTTGGAGATACTTCTATCTGGACCAGGACAATTAAGTATAGATATTCCGCTCGGCTCAATGGTTATCTCTATTGGTTCATGCTGTAAAAAATCTCTATGATATACGGAGTTTACAACAGCTTCCTCAATAGCATCGTATGGATAGTTCCAAAAGCGTTCTGCTTCCTGTCTGCCCGACACCTTACGCACATGCTCTTTGAGCACATTGCTCTTGATATAATCCATTGTCTGCTTTATCATCTGCGGAACACTGCCCTTGAATGTTACTTCGGTAAAATTGTTGGGGTCTTTCATCTTTCCGTTAGGGAATGTCACCACATCAATCTGAGTGTATGGGAAGAACTTGTTTGGGTTCTCGCAGAACATCATGGCTGCCACGTTACGAAGCAAACGATTCTCTTTCGGACCAGTGTAGAGTTCCATTTGGTCAAGAATCGTAGCAAGCGGTGTTGTTATCACCTCATCAGCCAACTTGCTGCCTACCTTGACAAGATAATCACGAAGAAGTACCAATGAAATATCTTCCAACTGTATGTCGCTATTTCCTCGTTCGTCAAAAGGCATACGGTTGGCCAACTCACGCAGTTCAACGAGCACTTCACCTCTTGCCTCTATGCTACTTGTTCCGCTACGAATGTAGAAATACTCCTTTGATCCTTTTGCCGTAACATTCACCGGCACGGAATAAGGACGATAGCTACCAGCTGGACACCAAATTACAATCACCTGTTTGCCATCCACTTCTTCCACTGAAGTACGAGGCAAATAGTATGGAGCCATGTTATTGTTGTAAGCAACCATCTCCTGCAAGATGCCATCAATCTTTTCCAATGAAACTCCTTCTACAGGACGAATTGCCATACCCGTCTTGTCGTCGGAATCTACACCAACGATGATATATCCACCGCCAAGGTCGTCGAAATCATTAGCGAAGGCACATATACTATGATATATGCTCCCTGGATTCCAACCTTTCTTAAACTCAATGCGGTTAGACTCAATTTTCTGCTTGTTGAGCAGATCGTTTATGTTTATTGCGAGTGCCATAACTTACGTCTGTTGTATTTTAAATAAGTTCTTTGGATTCTTGGATTCCTTACATTCGCAGCGAGCATTCTCTTGTGGGTACTCACGGAGGAGATATTGTTGTAATTCGAGTTCGAGCATAATCAATACTTCATTCTGTTTCAGTAATATTTATATCTCAATATAATCACTTCTTCGTGATAATGGTAATTCTCTTAAAATAACAGGATGCCCTTCACTTGTCAAAAACAAGGAAACTATGTTTCCATCAAGCTTGGTTAGGAATAAATGAAAACTTTTGAGTCCATCATCTTCACAAAGCCATTCATCTTTGGGAACAAGGAAATACCCATCGCCGATATTGTTATTCTGATAGTCAGATTTCCTTACCACCAAAACATCTACATTTGTGTTATACAATTTAATCATTGTGATTTCCTTTTAAGTTCGTAATAACAATCATATGCTGCTTGTACGTCCGCCATAGCATCATG
>NZ_JAHQUY010000099.1 GCF_019052365.1 Leyella stercorea | reverse complement strand
TGCAACTTTTTACTCATATTTATCAACTTAAATTAATTCCGCCAACGGGTAAAGTAAGCAATGAAAAGGATTTGGATTTTTCTGATGGCGATGCTCTGCATCGTTTCTTTTACAGGTTGTGATAAGACAGACGAACCTAACGGATCGGTTATTGACTATGACAATCTGTTCGATAGGACTTATACTATTAACGACGATGGCTGCTGTGTGCTCGAAAGTTGCGGGCCAACAAGAGCTACAGTTATTGAGGATGAGGTAAAGGGATATGGATGGAAAGTCATTGGCATATATGAAGTTCAGAATGACGGCAGGCTTTCACAGAAAGATTATCGCGAAACAGTTTGTGGTGGAGGATATGTAGATTACTGGTTTGAGTCAGACAGTCGGCTTGTCGGTTTCCGCCATGGTGACACCCCAGGCAAATTCTATAATAAGACCACGTGGCGCTACGATGCTACAAAGGGTTTCATCATGCGTGGCACAGAAAGCGAAAGTTTGCAAAACCGCTATATGCAAGTGCTGGCTTTGACCACTCTCCAAGGAAAGAAATTCTATATGTACACCATGCAAAATATTGGTGTCAAATCCGACGAGCACGGTAATCAGAAACCTTTTTATGGCATGGTTGTCTATCAACGCATGACCGACAATGAACTTGCCAAAATGAAGAAAGCATACGATTATGATGCAAACTTTGATTTTACCGGTGCCGTTCCTGACGACTGCAAGTTCCGTGTAAGTGCAAGATACTACAACCCCGACGATTTTGAAGAAGGTACCAACGGAAGTGTCATCGTCGCTTTTGGAAATGTAGAATTCTCACTGACCGACCATCTCGGCACGGCAATGCTTCCAAACCCGGCATTGGAATATTTCGACTCCATCGTTTGGAGAGCCAACGACAGAATTGTTCCAGACAGATATGTCATACACCGCAACAATCAGAGCAAGGCGCAGACTGTCCTGACATGGACTACCCGTTTCTTCTATACGAACCCGAACCTGACCACATACTTTGAGGGTTACAAGAAAGGTCGCATCGTCTATACATACACGATGCATCACGACATCTACTTCGACAAATTCTTGTGCTTCGATTGGGGAAAGTTTTCGATGAGCAAACCAAAAGAGTTTACTGCTACATGTTTGCTTGACAGAAGCCGGAGTTTCACCGTTTACGAACCAAGGACATACAACAATGATATGAACAAGGTGTATGCCGAACTGCGCTACAATTCCGAAGAAAAAGGCAAGGGCAACGATATTGCCATCCTGGAAAAGGAAATCAGTGAACTGACGGAACTTATGATTAACCATTATGGCAAGGGAACCGAAGTGGGTAAGCAGGTAGAGCATTACCGCACCTTATTCAAGGCTCTTCCTGAAAAAGCGCATATTATTACATATTGGGCAACTGCTGATACAAGAATTGCACTTGTTTTCAATCGCGACGATGCTGACTCCAAGAATGATTACTATTACGTACATGCTGAACCAGTTCAACAATAACAAAGCAATCCATTCACAACTGGAGGTTTTATCAGCAAAATAGTTGATGGAACGAATCGCTATAGTATAGTGGTGAATTACATTATTATAATAAAAAAATGATGATAAAAAGAATAAGTATAACATTTGTGGCATTATTATTTGCTACAATTTCATTTGGACAAGTAAAAAGCATTGACGAGAGAATAGGCGAGGCTATGAATAGCAGTAATTGGGCTGAACTTAGATCTTTGTATATGTCTGATGGTAAAAACTTGCAGACACCATTTCTAAAACCGCTCTCCAAATTCTTTATAAGTCAATTCTATAATGAACCGGACAGCGCTATCAAGTATGGCAAAGAAATTTTGGAGAAGTATCAAGATGAACTAAATTCATCTGTACCTTCAATAATGTATTTCATGTCAGAAGATTATGCAATATTGGGACACTACGATAAGGCTTCCGCATTATTACACAGTCTGAACGAGGCATACCGCAAGGGTGGACAAACTGCTGGAATTGTATTTGAAGCCTATGAGGACATTTATTCTAAGCTTTCGAAATGCGGTACGTTTTCTGTGGAGAGGCCAGACTATAACGTGAGTGTGCCCTTGTTAACACATACAGGTGACCGCAAAAATCCGGAAATGATGTTTGTTATGGCTAATATCAATGGACAAGAAGTGAAATGCACTTACGATTCAGGGGCAGGTATAAATATAATGACTACTAAGTTTGCCGAGCATATAAAGGCAACTGTCATACAGACCAAGAACATTCAGATGTTGGGTATGTCTTATGTTGATAGCAAAGGCTTAGTAGTGGTGGACTCACTAAAACTTGGTGATTTAGTTTATCGAAATGTCCCATTTTTTGTTGTCGATATGAGAACTGACAATCCGTTAGCTAACAAAAAGTTGGAGGAGCTTGGATACGAATGTGTTATAGGCAACCAGACAATGATGCCATTAGGTGAGATTTGTTTCGATTTTGACAGAATGCAGCTTGTAATCCCAGCCTCGTACACACCAAAACCTGCATATGCTCCCAATTTCTATCGTTCACCTCAGCGCCTTTTCCATTTGTCATTAACAGATGGTCGTTCAGGGAGAAAGATTGATGCAATAGTTGACACTGGCGCATCAGGAACCATCCTGACAAATCGCTATTATAAAAAGAACGAAAACTGTTTTACTGGTAGAACGGCAACTGATTCATTGCGCACGGCAGGTGTCGGTGGTGTCAATGTTGTAAAAACGATACCTGTGTCATGGACATTTACCCTTGCAGGCGAACAATATACCGAGACAAACATTCCAGTAGTAACATCTTCAGAACAGAATGAGGAATATGATTGCAGAATCGGTTTACCAACGTTAATGGCACATAGGAAATTTATTATCAACTTCAAGAATATGTGGATGAGATTTGAGGATTAGTAGAAATATTAAACAATAGATTTGGCTATAGGTCCT
Source organism: Leyella stercorea (assembly GCF_019052365.1). Classification (GTDB taxonomy): domain Bacteria; phylum Bacteroidota; class Bacteroidia; order Bacteroidales; family Bacteroidaceae; genus Prevotella. The sequence goes on along the minus strand of NZ_JAHQUY010000099.1, from coordinate 4,465 downwards.
TACAAATTCAGCCTGCGAATTTCCACAAGTAAAAGGTTCTAATATCTTGCTGGATGAGTTTTATAAATTAAAATACACTATCTTCATGAATAAATTACTAAAAATATTTTGTTTTTGTGGGTTGTTTTGCCTATGTGATTGTTGTAGAAATAGCATACATCCTAACCTAATAAACAAAAAAGTTTGTAAGCAAATATTAGTAAAAAATTATTTTGATGATAATGAATACATTATTAATAATGATATTTCAATCCAAGAACTGTATGAACTCTTACAGAATGCAACTCTCTGTGATATAATCAAATTGCCTCCAAGATTAGTATTAACTATAAAAGGTACAAATTATCATCAAACTTTTTTCATATGTGATAATTATATAAAAGATGACAAAAGAAAAATATATAGATGTAAAAAAAATATAGAAAAGGAGTTAAAGAAAATCATCAAAGAATAGTGGACTATCTGCAAAAAACGTGTGGACTATGCATAGATTTTCATTAAACTAAAGAAGAACTTTCTGTCTATGATAGGTCTAAGTTGTGCCCTAAAATGTTTTTTACCATTGAGTAATTCAGCAGCAGTGTTAGTTGCTGAGAGTTCAAGATAAACTGTGTCAAGCTATAATAGTTGTAGTTTACGCAATCCAAATCAACACCATTGTTTTTTTGATTAATACTGCAATACAATAAATTCAATAGCCTATCGTTCTTTAGGTATAACATAAAAGCAAAACAATATGAAAGTATCAACAAAACAAGGCTATAAACCGCCTTAAAATTCGTTAGGGCTTATCAGAGGATATTTCCCTTGTATCTTTGAAATCTTTTCTATGTTCAGGCTACCCATACCAATGGCAGTGGCAAGACCTTGAAGACCATCCAGAAGAGCGGTCCTGACGGTGATATTACCACCTCGTTTGAGTATGACGGCATACAGCGCCTTGTCCGTGTCACCGACACGGAGGGCAATGTAACGACCTCTACTTACGACATGGGTGAAATGTGAATGAAAGACCTCAAACTGTAAATGTAACCATAAAATGAGAAATCACATTTGTTTAATTACGCTTTACGCTTTTACCTATATTTTATACTCTTGCTCTATGGAGCAAGAGTATAATTCTTTCAATATAATATATTGTAAAGAAGTTTCCTCAGGATTACAATATAATAATTCTTGTGGAACGATAGAATATAAAGGGGAGAAATATACTATAAAAAAGAGTGTTTATTATGTTAAAAAGAAACTGCAAAATGTAGATGTGTATAGGAGTGATGGTATAATATCCTATACTAAAAGTGAAGTAGAATCTGATAAAAAACTCGCAAACTATTTAGGGATTCCTTTGGTTAGAATTGTTGTGATTAGTAAGGATAAACTTTTGGATAATAATACATTATTTTCTTATGAAGCAAAAGGAGATTCTATATTTGTTAATCAGGCAAAAAATCTTGTCATTTACGTAAATTCTATTCAAAAGTAAACTCTATGGGGAGTTTTTTATTATGGTTCTACAAGAATTAGTGTGTGTTAACGAGAGTGTAAGCTAAACTGTGTCATGCTATCACTGTTATAGTTTAATGCAATTTATTTGCATTTTGTTCAGTATAGTTTTCCCAATAATGAAGATTTATACTATTTTTAGTTTTACGCAAAGGAAGATATGTTTTTTTTATGGGTACTCAAATTATCCTAAATGTAAGTTTGCACTAAATAAATGAGAGGGGAATAGATTAAAGTTGTATTTCCCTCTCATTTAGTTTAGTTTGTTTCCCAAAACACTATTTGGAGCTTTTGATAGCACGTTTTATGCTTTTTGATTCTTGCAAAAGTTTATTGGCTATACTATCTTTGTATGCTGCCATTTCAACCATTTCATAGTGATGACGAACAGAATCCTCATAAGCAGCAACACGATTTCTTACATCATCAATAACTTTCTCATCTCGACAAACAGAGAAAAACTTCTCTATGTAGCGAATATTCGGGTCGCCGGATGGAAGCGCCATTTTCAATGCTCGATATTTCAAGTCTGCCTCCTCCCAATCTTGGTGCTCTCGCCATTGGGTGAGATTGCCCCAAATGGAGAGGACAAGAGACAGAGCCAAGCTACCAATGAAAAGAAGAACTTTCTTTGAGGTTGGCTCGAAGCGATGGGTTACAACCTTCTTTTGAGGTGAATTGTTCAACACTTCAAGTTTGTCCTGCAATACCTTCGAGAAAACATCATTCTCTTGTCTCATCTGCTTGACTGCATCAACCAAGAACTTGCTTCGCTGCTCATTTTTGCCAAGTTCAACCTTAATAAGGTCAGCAAAAACAACAATGGCATCTCTTAATTTGGATATTTTACCTCTGACTTCCTCTTCCTTGGTAAACATCGCATTGATTGACTTATCCAACTTGGTTATGTCATTACTTGCAGGAACGTTTTCTGCTCCTGCGTTCTTTGTGGAGGCAGAAAGTTCATCGACTTTCTGCTCCAATCTCTCAACTGTGCCGTAGATGGCTTCCAATAGTTCTTCTTTCATGTTCGATTCTATTTTTAAGTTTGTAACTTGCATCAAAGGCTGAAACCCTTTCTGCGTTTTCTCTTTTTCTTCTTAGCGGATTCTTCCTCTGGGAATGGCTCATAAGTTTGGGCATTAGACGGAGCGAACAAGCCGATGGAAGAAATACCACTCCAAGGGTCTTGGGTATGTTCTACCGTTGGTTGAGTCGGCTCTACTTGGTGACAACTTGGTTGTCCTCCCTGCATAGATTCGGCTCTTGGCGATACACGATTATACTCTGTGCCAAGTCTTGCATCCAACTTGACAAAGCTGTATTCTCGGCTAATCTGCGTACCCTTGAAGCTATATCCATCCTTGCTGAAACGGATGCCTTGTACCTTGGTTCTCTCCTTGTCCTTATAGACAAGCTCCAAGCGAACACCTCGTTTTGCAAGTTCATTCTTGAACTTCTGCCAGCTATCTGCAACTTTTAAGGCATCTTTGACAGCATTGTGAATCTCATATTTGGCTTGCTCGGCATTGCGTAACTTGCGAGTATTAGTCTTGCTTTTGTCCGTTCCGTAAGTCAGCCCATACTTGGATTTTAGACTCTTGGTCACTTGCTCATTACGCCTGTAATCATTCCTATCTGATATGAGTTTGCCCTCGTTATTAATGCGGTTGTACACGATATGACAATGTGGATTGTCCGTGTTGTGATGCCTTACGATGATGAATTGGGTATCAGTGATGTCCATCATCTGCATGTATTCAAGGGCTATCTTAGCCATGAACTCATCCGTCAAACGTGGTTTGTCCTCTGGTTTGAAGCTCAATGCAATGTGTCCCACAGGCTTCTTAATCCTTGGATTTAGCTGTCTTTGTAGCTCTAAACTTTGCGCTATTTCGGCATTCGTGCCGAGCAAAACACCATCGGATGCAAGGATTTTCGCCTCGTCTTTGCCCGTAACATAGCGGATGCAACCAACAAATGAGCTGCCTTTCTTTAGCTTGCCTATCATGTCGTTGCCTCCTTTCTGCTCATTCCGCATGGCTTCGGTTTGGAGCTTACTTGCCGATACTCGCCAAGAATTGCTTTCAATCTTCTCAATAAGTCCATCACATACACATGTGTTTCATGGAAGCCTCTCTGATGCGACAGCTTGGCAAGTTGGTTGAGGTTGTTCGCCATGCCTATGAGATTCTTGGCAATGGCAACCGTCTCAGTGTTGTGTCCGCTGACCACTTCGCCATTCAAGGCTGACTCTCGGATGTACTCCGCCAACTTGCGATTGGCTTTTCTCGCCCTCAGTCTCAGTGCCTCGTAGCTTGGCTTCGAGAACTTCACAGTGACAGACTTCGACAGCTTGCGAACCCTGCCTGCGGGCGGTCTTCCGCCCTTTCTCTTGTCTTGTTCCTGTATGTTTGTCATTCTATATACTGATTACAGTTGGTACACTCACTTTCTGCGACCGTCGGGAGCAAAGTTCCTCCGCCCTCATGGTGGAGCGAGGCGTTTTGGGATTCCCAAAACATAACCTCGCTCCCTCTCAGAACACGTTAGTTGGAACTACAGCCTTTCAGCTATCCACACCCAAGGTCGCAGACCTTAATTCTCACAATTTGCGCCAAGCCTCGAAGTCCTCTTCATAAAGGCTTAGGTGGTGGCGCACGATGTTCTCGATGATGCCCGATACGCTCATGCGCCTCCCTCCAAGGATGCGGACGACACGATCAAGACGGTCTCGTACATCGGAACTGACGAAGACTGGCTTGCGGTCGTCAATCCTTGGAACTTGGAGGAAGGTTTGCTGATACTCCTCCAGTGTTGCCTTGCGCTGCTTGCCGCTGATGCGCTTCTGTGGATTCGGTGGCGATTGAGCCTCGTTCGTTGATGTTTCCTCTCGATAGGGAGTTGTTGCAGCAACTTTCTCTACAATTGCTCTCAACTCTGGGTTCTCTACATCATCATA
>NZ_JAHQUY010000011.1 GCF_019052365.1 Leyella stercorea | reverse complement strand
ACTCCGCTCAGATTGGTTCATCGGGCGACTACGCTCAGATTGGTTCATCGGGCTACTACGCTAAGATTGGTTCATCGGGCAACTCCGCTCAGATTGGTTCATCGGGCGACTACGCTCAGATTGGCAGTAGTGGTAAAGATTCTGTCATAATGTGCGCAGGATACAACTCTAAAGCAAAGGCTGCTATTGGAAGTTGGATAACTCTTGCCGAATGGAAAAAGATAGAAGATGTATGGAAACCGATTTGCGTAAAAACAGAACAGGTAGATGGGAAGCGCATTAAGGCAGACACCTATTACAAATTGATAGACGGCAAATTTGAGGAGGTTGAATAAACATGGTAAACAAACAATACTTCCTTTTGGTTTTTGAGCACGGAGATAGTATGCCGACAATCATTTCGGCTGATACAATCTCCGCGATGTACCCAAACAAAAAGTATCAAAAACTGATTATAATCAGGAAGGACAGCGGCAGTATTTGTTTTAAAAACGTGGCAAACTTCAAAATAGTTTCTGCCGAGGAAATTAACTTTAACATGTAACAACAACAGATATGAAGAAAACAATCAAAGAATTTATTAACAGGCTGCGCGATGTGTGGGCTATCATACGAGGACGCAATTATGTTCTTATCCGCTACGACGAGAACACAAGCGAACAAGAGGGTTCCCGCACAACAAGTTTTATTCTTGGCGCACATTGGCTTAGAATCAACGACAACGTAAATTATTTCTCTCGAGCAGATATGCTGCTTGACTTGCTGAACGATACGAACAGCATTATGATGCTCACAAAGGATGCTGACGGCACGCTGACTTACTGCTACGACTGCAAGACGGAAGAAGATTTTGACGACTTAATCAATATGGAGGTGAAGTAATATGGAGAGTGAGATTTACTACATCAACATGGATGGCAATATCTACTTCAAGGTTGAAGATGGTGTTGTCTGTTCGCAAGGCAAGCAGACCAGCGTATCGCCCGACAAGCTCTCCGACTTCCTTGCAATAGCAAAGGAGTTAGGGTTTAGAACCGGGAAGCTATGAAAGCCGTACTGATATTAGACAATGGGAGAAAGATTGCCGTAGACATCTTGCCCCCCCAGATTGGAAAAATCCGCAGACCACGCTTTCAAGATGAATACGAACGTTGGTTTGTAGAGGAGTTTAACAAGGCGCAGCCACACCTGGTTCATAAGGTGGTGAAGGCGCACATATTAAGACACTAATAATACAACAAATATGACAGAAGAAAGATTTTACTGCGAATGCCCGAGATGTAGCGTTCACAACAAAAAGACACGGGATCTTGCATACAAGTTGAAAACTTTTAGAAATGCAGAGTTTGTGTTTAGCGAGAAGTTTACTCCTGAAATGCTTTTCGACCGTCTTAAAGACGGCGTTGCAAGACTCAACAACAACTACAAAGGCAGAGAGATTGAAGTCACGATGATGCGCTTCGGCGGTACAATCACATACAGCTTCAAGGACGACCCGAACAGCGACGCAAGCTTTGGTAGCATGAGCCTTCATCCGATAGTAACAACTATTTACAACATCAACAATTTTAAAACCGAATAACATGGGAATAGCATTATTTACCCTTTGTTTTGCCTGCGTTTGTGGTATGTGGTACTTCACTGGTAGAAATTCGATATACAACAAGTTGAAGGCGGACTACCGAGAGGCGCTGAAACTTATAGGCTTACAGCAGGCAATAATTGAAGCCTACATACGTAAATACGAATCAAAAGAAACGGAGCAAGAAAATGGAGAACAAGATTAACATTGCGGAAATACTCCGCGATATGCCAAAAGACACAAAGCTGTATTCGCCGCTGTTTGGCGAATGTAATCTCGATGAGGTTTGTACCTCTGACTGGAAAACATACCCGATTATTCTTTTAACCTCTGCGGATACTTTGGTAGGCTTTACAAAAAACGGACATTATGTCGATGGTTTTGAAGACGCGAAGTGTTTGCTCTTTCCTTCTGCCAAAATGCGTTGTTGGGACAAGTTCTTCAAGCGTGGTGATATTGTGTATAATCCGCCCAGCCAAATGTACGCTGTATTTGAGTGTTGGGCAAATGATGATTACACGGAGTTTAATACCACAATCAACTACTACAAAGACCACACCTTTGGCGAAGAGGAAGTTTGCGACACAGAATGTTTCGTAAAGGCAAATGATGAACAAAAAACATTGTTTATCGCAGCAGCAGAGAAGCATTACGGCGGCAAATACAACCCTGAAACGTTGCAAGTAGAGCCTGTTAAGGTTGTTGAACCTAAGTGTTCATTCAAGCCGTTCCAAGAGGTGTTAGTGAGATGCAACGAAGATAGCGTATGGCGTTGTGAACTCTTCTCTCACTACAACACATTCAATAAGCAATGCCCTTACGTCTGTTTATCAAGTGTCTACAAGTGCTGCATCCCTTATGAGGGCAATCAACATCTGTTAGGCACAACAAACAATTCCAAATAACGCTAATATGGCAAAAGACTTCTCACTTGCAAATGTTAAGTTCCGCGAGACAGGACATATCGCTTTTGCGGACGAGTATATCACATCGTATGTGTCAACGGACATCGTGCCAAAGATATATATGAGCGTGCACACTCCTCGTGACGCAACAGGGCTTGTTTCAGGCAAGCCCAAGCGTTACTTCCGCACACAATACAGCGCATGGGTAACGGAAAAGACATTTGTCAAGCAATATCAGAAAATAAGAGAAAAATTCTAAGTATGATAAATCTTTCTTTAGATAGACACGACTTCCTTTATGCAGTTGAGGGCTTCGCAAGTGGTTCTCACCTCCGACAGCACGTTTGGCAGGAGATTGTGTATAAGTCAATTCCGCAGATGTCAGACGACGATATGGACTACTTCTGGTTCTATATGCGACGCGACATCTTCGAGCGATACTTCTACGAGCTGAACGGCAAGAAGAACACGCATTTCGGCTACGAGGACTTTATGCACGCACTCGCTGCGCTACATCGAGGGAACCGCTACATGGTGACATTTTACAGCGAGATAGAGCACAAGCAGCTCCAAGCTCTCTGCTACCGCTTCGAAGGCGAATATCATCCGCTTTATCTCTACATCGGGGGCAAGGTAGTCGGCAAGACGAAGAAAAACAGCGGTTTGCAATCGTTCAACGCGTTTGTTCCAAACGAGTGGATAAAGGCAGTTGCAAAGCACAAGATGCCCGAAAACAGGTACGTTGAACTCGGCAGAGAAGAATGGTGGAACGACTTGAACATTTACGATAACTTTAAAACGAAACTATTATGATTGACGAAAAGAAAATACAAGAAGCAGCAATTATGAATGCTGATTATTTCAATCCGTGTCGTAGCACATTGGATAGAGAAGAAGCGTGTCGCGCCTCGTTTGAAGATGGCGTTGAATGGTTTAAGAAAGCTCTTTGGCACGACGCAAGCGAAATGCCCGAAAAGGGAAATGCTTTCATTTTCTTGGCAGAATCGAATAGTTCAAAGCATTATCATGTTGGCGTTGTGTACAACCCTATGGATTACGATAAAAACTGCAAATGGTGGGGCGTGATAGAATGGTGTTACATAGAGGACTTGCTGCCGAAAGGAGGTGAGAAATGAGATTTGTAAACCAGCTTTATTATTTGCCATCAGTATGTAATGTTATTCCAGACGCAGTAGCCTCCCCAAAGGATTACGGACAGGCGCTTCAAAACTCAAACAGAAGAAGAAAGGGTGCTAATAAATGATTAAACCAGAAGATTTGCGCATTGGCGATATTGTGAAGGTGAAGACGGTATCAGGCGCAGTTAAGTTGTGTATTGTTCAATCTTTAATGCAAGGAGCACGTGGTGCATCCGTTAAAGAGATAAACAACGACAATAATGGCTATACTATGGACATTAGCCCTATTCACCTTACTCTTGAACTCCTCGAAAAGAACGGCTTTAAGGAGGAGCAGCATCAAAAGGACGGCGCTTCTGAATGGTACGACTTCTATCATTACGACCTCGGCATCAATATCGTGTACGAGGTCGAAGAAAATAAGTTTGCCGCCTACCTCGACTGCAAAAAGTTAAGAGAAATACAATACGCTCACGAACTCCAACATATCCTTTGGGCGTTGGGCTTGAACGCAGAACTAAAAGTATAAACGAGATATGAAATTTGGTATTATTGATTTTATGATGGCATCGCTTCAGGTAGCCTTCATCGTAATGAAACTCTGCGGAGCAATCAGTTGGTCGTGGTGGTTGGTTATGCTGCCCATTCTCTTGGTTGTAGTGTTTAACGTCCTCTTACTCCTTCTTTTCGTTTGTGCAGAGAAGTATAAGTCGCATCTACTCTTCAAGCAGTATGGCACCGACAATAAGTTGGCTATTCGCTTGAAAAAGATGCAGCAGGAAAGGGAGAATCTTATGAAGCAGAAGAATAAGTAATAATGTCTTAACGAAAATATAGAGCATGAAGAAGATTATGTTCAACGACAAGTGCGGCTTAACACAAGCCGTACTTGAATGTCGAAAGACGCAGACCAGGAGAATGCTAAATCCCACAATGTTTTTTCAAAGATTGGTGACCTGCGAAGGGTGGTCAAATGAGGACGTTCGCGCTTGGGAAAGGGCATGTAATAGACAACTCTACGAAGCTCAAGGATATATGCTTGAGCAGATGCTTGATTACGCATTGTCGTCTTCACGTTACAAAGTCGGCGAGGTGGTAGCTATGGCGCAAAAATATAAGGATATTGCTTTAGATATGCCAGTAGAACTTGCTGCGGAGTTGATAAAACAACCAGGTTGGAAGAACAAGATGTTTGTTAAGGCAGACCTTATGCCCCATCATATTTGCATCACCAACATCCGCGTAGAACGTCTGCAAGACATCAGTGAAGAAGACTGTCTGAAAGAAGGCATTTGGCGTGACGACAACGTAGGGCTTGAAGGTACAACGTATTTGTATCACGGTCTTGCCAATTCCTCGTTCAGAACAGCGAAAGAAGCCTACGCTGCTTTGATAGACAAAATCAGCGGCAAGGACACATGGGAGAGCAATCCTTGGGTATTCGTTTACGATTTTGAACTTGTAAAATAAACATTATGAACGAACAAATGAAACTGTACACTGGAACTAAGACAGTGAAGGCTATGCCTATGACAATGGGTGAAGCCTACGAGCGCAAGCTCTTGAAAGAGGATGTAAGACCCTCTGAGTGTGAAACGGATAAGGCTGGCTATCTCGTTGAGTACGAGGGTGGCTATCAGTCGTGGTCGCCAGCAGATGTATTCGAGAAGGCTTACAAGCCGTCAGAAACGTTTGTCAACAGAATGCTTCTTGAACTCGAAGACCTTGAAAAACGCATGAAAAAATGCGATAACTTTTTTTCTTCGGATGAGTTCAGTGCTTTAGACGCACTTTCTCGTGCTTTGTTGACTGTGCAAAGAGGGGTGATGGGGCAATATTACCTTGTCTTGGCAGACAGATTTATAAAGGCAAATAAGATGAATTTTAAGCAATCTAATTTTACATTCGGCACGGCAGTACTTTACCTTAAAGCAGGTATGGCTGTCCGCAGGGCTGGTTGGAATGGCAAAGGTTTATTTGTTGTCAAGCAAGTACCTGCTCGTATTTCAGCCGACATTATCCCTAACATGCAGTCACTTCCTCAGTCTGTCAAAGACATCATTATGGCACGTGCTGAACCACACATCGCTTACACTAATCAGATGCTCATAATTCACCCAGACGGACGTGCCGACTCTTGGGTTCCGTCTTCGAGTGATGTATTTGCAGAGGACTGGGAGTTGGTAACTGAATAATAACTCTCTCCCCAGTGACAGTGGGGAGAGTAAAAAAGAAGAGAAATATGTTAAAAAGGAGCGAATTTAAAAGAGGAGAATTTCTTGTAACAAGTGATGGAAGTATATTTATCCATGATGGCTATAAAAATGGTGACGGATATGGGTGTTTGATTGGTATGGGTTCCAATGGTGATATTCAAAAGCAAAGTGATTAGGGAAACTTTATGCGCTACCCAATAGACCATGTAGCATCAGATAAAGAAATAGACCGCCTTATGCGAAAAATAATGTACGCAGAGCATATTACAAATTACTAATTATCATCACACAGGTATTAAATTTAACTATAGTTAGTATGGGAATGACGAAAAAGCAAAGAGATAAGATTTGGGGTAACATTCCTTGTTCTTTTACCAAAGAAGTACTTCTAAAGTTACCTTGGACAAAAGATGAGAGTTGTAATAGGGATTACAAAACAGAAATAGATACCTATAAATATGTAAGCAGATAATATGGACGAACAAATTCCATCGCATCTTATTCCTGTCCTCGAAGAATATGAGCGTCAAAACTTCTCTAAAACAGAGGAAGCATTCTCCATCAATAAAGATGGCATGTCCCGTGCTGAACGCCGGGCATGGAAGAGGAAACTAAGTAAGTCAAATTTAAAGTCTTCAGTCAGTAAGTTCAACCAAATGAATAAAGAAAAAGCTATTGAGTTGATAAAAGAGGTTAAGGATAGCCTCTTTCTTACAAAGGGTTTATACATGGGCAAAGACGAACATCTTATAACATACATAGACTTGAATATGCAAAGATGTGAGCAAGCTATAAAAGAAATGGAGGGTTAATATGACAGAAGAAGAAAATTGGAAAGATATTGTTGGTTACGAAGGTTTATATCAGATTAGTTCTATTGGTCGGATAAAATCACTAAAAAGATACAAGGTAGGTAAAGAACGTTTAAAGAAACCATCTATTGGAAGAGACGGATATGAGTATATTATGTTATGGAAGGAGAATAAAGTTAAAAGATTTTCCGTACATAGACTCGTTGCGTCTGCTTTTATAGAGAATGCTGAGCATAAGCCAGAGGTTGACCATATTGACACAGATAAAACAAATAATAACGTAGATAATTTAAAATGGGTTACAAGAATAGAAAATCAGCACAACCCATTGACAGCAGTTCGCGTAAAGAATCAAATAAGACATCCGAGAAGCGAGGAAACAAAACGGAAAATTGGGAAAAGATGTTCTGTGCCAGTTTTTCAATACACTTTAAATATGAGATTCGTAAAAGCATACCCTTCTGCTGCGAGTGCAGCCAGAGATACAGGAATATGTTCCGAGTTAATCAGAAAGTGTAGAAGAGGTTTTTATAAACATGCAGGAGGTTATATATGGACATTTAATAAATTGAAGGAGGAATAAGTTATGAGAACAATCAAATTCAGAGGCAAGCGTCTCGATAACGGCGAATGGGTGTATGGTGACTTACTCCACTTCGTAGACGGAGTATACATAAGCAACGACAACGGAAATAACATGGCGCAGGTATACCCCGATACGGTCGGGCAATACACAGGACTGAAAGATAAGAACGGCAAGGAAATTTATGAGGACGATATTCTTGCGCATAACGGCAAGAATATAGGTTTCGTAGCGCATGATATGCGCTGTTATTGTTTTGATTTAGTGTGCACCAAAACAGCAAACACAAGTACATTTTCGTTGCACGATACTGTTGTCAACGATCACGAAGGCGATGTAGAAATTATCGGCAATATTAACGACCCAGTATAGTTTTGAACCTAAAAATAAATAAAACAATGAGAAAAATTAAGTTTAAGGCTAAGCGGCTTAACGATCAAGAATGGGTTTATGGATATTTCTATAAGGAAAATTATAATACATACATTATTGAGGACTGCCAACAGGAAAGCATGTTGAATAGAAATATTCCCTATAAGGTAAACCCCGATACCGTATGTCAGTTCACTGGCTGTGTAGACAAAAACGGCAAGGAGATATACGAGGGTGATGTCGTAGAAGTTGCTTTATCTTTATATATTATAGCGTGGTCCGAAATGTTTGGTGCTTTTCGATTGAGAGAAGATGCGACAAAGGACAGTATAGCTTCTTCTTTAGGGGCAGATTTATGCTGTTATGCTGTTGTCAAGGGCAATATTCACGACGACCAGAAAGGAGGCTAATATGCAGGAAACAACGATAACATTTAGGGTTCGGGTGTCTGACGATGAAAGACACGTCGTAATTACAACCCCGACAAGAATAGGGCCTATAAGTTTTAATGTCTTCATAGGTATCGTCAGAAGCCTTGCAGATTTCGTGAGCGAATGGAACGAGGAACACAAACCCGAAAACAGAGAACAATGACACAAGAAGAGGAGAATCGGCACATAAAGAAGCTGGAAGACGCAGGGTTTGACTGCGGCAGCAGCAGGTCAATGCTCGAAACTATACAGCTCTTGAAACTCTCAAAAGGAGAAACACGAAAAATTTAATAAAAACAAGCAATAATGAAACAGGCAGATTATATCAGACTGACGGCGCAGATTGCCGTGCTGAAAGAAATTGCCGTTGATTACAGCGGCAAGACGATAGACAACATCATACAACAGCTTGAAGCAATTAAAAAGGAGGTAGAGAATGATTAGAGTAAACGCATACCGCTGTTCGCACTGCGGAAAGCTGTTTCTTACGGAAATACGTTGCATAAAACATGAGGAAAAGTATTGCAACAAATCTCCTTGCAATATCGCAGCTTGCTATTCGTGCAAGTGGTACAAAGAAACGGAGCAAACTACGACTATTACAAGGACAGGGGTCAATCCGCTAACAGGGTACGAATACGAAAAAGAGGTTCGCATAAATCTATGCTTGAAGCATCACAACGCCAAAATGTTCAACTCGTTTCATGCGTCAGAAGAACTTGTTGAGGATGCTGAGAATGGCGGTCTCTGTATCATGCCGACGATGGAAGAAGGCTGTTTGGACTATAAAAAGAAAAAGAAAGAATATGAAGATTAGAAAAACAAAGAAGCGTTACAAAACCATGTTTCTGACGCATCCTTTCTGCACTAAAGTAAAGTTTAAAAAGATAAGTACATCAATCGAAACAGAACCGCGTCAATACCCCAAAATGTGTGGCGTGTTTGTTGCATACGAGGTGCGCAGGTGGTATCGTAAAAAGGAATTGAAAACTTGATACGTGCACATAAGAATTGGCGCAGCAAAAAAGTAAAACATCACATAAAATCAAATAACAATGAAAATACTCAAAGAAATCAAAGTTCCTACAGGTGAAATCTACACCGCAAAAGGAGACAAAGGCGTGTTGGAGTTTCTGACAGTAGCCGACTACGGAAAAGATGCAAACATCAAAGCCGACTTTCTCGGCATAACAAGAGAGCTGAATGGTGTGCCGAACGGAACGCCGATGCCCCTAACCGAAAAATGGGTGATAACAATTTCTACACAGTACGGCTGCTCAATGAACTGCAAGTTCTGCGACGTGCCGAAAGTCGGGCCTGGGCGCAACGTAACTCTGAACGACCTGCGTAACGAGATAACAACGGCGTTAAGTATGCACCCAGAGGTTAACCATACCAAGCGTCTTAACGTACACTATGCGCGCATGGGCGAGCCGACATGGAACGAGGCTGTAATCGAACACGCACGTTTCTTCTTGCGTGATGATATTATTCCCTACATCGGAAATTCACTTGTACATCCTGTAGTAAGCACAATGCTCCCGAAGCATAATTGTAACTTGTATGATTTTATCCACAAATGGGTTAGAGTTAAGAATACCGACTACAACGGAAACGCAGGCTTGCAGTTCTCTATAAACTCTACCGACGACGCGCAGCGAGAATACCTGTTCTCGGGAAACGCCTTGCCATTGAGAGATATTGCAGAACTTGCCGACACACTTGAAACTCCGCGCGGTCGCAAGTACACTCTTAACTTCGCACTTGCCGACGACTCTATCATTGACGGCAAGGTACTTGCTTCGATGTTTGACCCACGCAAGTTCATGTGTAAGATTACACCGCTTCACAGAACAAACAGCTGCGAAGCCAACCATATTCAGACAAGCGGAGGTTACGACTCGTTTGTGCCGTACAAGAAAGTGGAAGAGGATTTGAAGGCAAACGGATTCGATGTAATCGTGTTCGTTCCGTCGTATGACGAGGACAACGGACTGATTACTTGTGGCAATGCAATCCTGTCCGGCAAGAAGCCGACATCAAGCTACAAAGAAGTGGTATTTTAATCTGATAAACAAAATGAGCAAAAAGAAAATATACATATCATCACCGATTACCGGCTATAACCTCAACGAGCGACACAAGTTCTTCGCTCAGATTGAGAAAGAACTGACAATTCTCGGCTACAAGGCAGTCAATCCCATGGGCAAACCTTTGTCCGACTCTGCGCCGTACACGGAACACATGAAAGAGGACTTACGCCTGCTCCTCGGCTGCGACGGCATCGTTGTTCCGAGCCGATGGCGATGCTCGAAAGGCTGTGAAACGGAACGCCGTGTAGCGGACGCTTGCGGAATACCCGTTGTCGGCGTGATAGGCGAAGCGCACGATTTGCAAATCTTAAACGCAATATAAGTATGAGTGCAAGTCAGTTAATAAGCCACACTCCGAGAAGGGCGTATATTATCGCGCCAAGCGTAAAGCAGAAAGAGGAATTGCTAAGGAGCATTGACCGCTATTGTTCGCTGTATTACATCACAATGGGTTCTGCATACAACATCGCCCAAACAGCGATGATAGACGCTTACAATGCGATTAAAGAGGACAAAAAGCTATACCGTCAGCAGACAAAGCAAAGCATCAACAAGACTCTTGCCGCATACAACACATGGGATGCAAAGATGCGCTTTGTCCTCGCCGACCGCTATCAGCTTTGGCTTGACCTCTCCGATGCGTCGGAAGCTGAACTGAAACCGCTCGTTACAACGCTCTATTACTGCATCGACAACTACTTCTTGAAGAATAAGGTGCCGAAAAGCAAGATAATCGCCCGTATGGAGACGGCAATGGTGCTGATAGATATTGCTGTAAACCTGTTCAGAAACCTGTTTGACAATATTCAGAAGAAGATAGGAATGGACTTGCGCCAGGCGTTCAACGAAGGTAACGCACTGGAGCTGCAACGTAACTGGAACAACGCCATGCAGTCAGTCATAAACTCGATACATGGAATGCCCGACATTGACATCAACGACGATGCGGACAGCGTTCAGGCGGCGAAGAATATCGTAACGAAGATCTCGAACGAGAATATCTATGACCGCGCAGGAGAGTATGCGTTGCAGATGAACCCAGAATATAAACCAGAGGATTAGTGGGAATAGGTTAATATAAACCGCGCACGAACAGCAGGAGTAAAATCTTGCTGTCCGTGCGCGGTTTTTTGTCATTTGTCTTGCAACGTAAATGCCCGACCATACAGCAGCATCGTAAGAATAATCAGCGTGTAGTCCGCAATCTTTGTTGCTTCGGAAATACACAGCGTGCCGTGCCCAAGCCTTATCAGAATAACTCCTGCAAGATATAGGAACGGTATTCGCCACACCCAGCCGAATTTGAAAAGAAAGCTTGCTGGCAGTAAAACGGCAGGCAGCACGATATACGCAAGCGCATAAACTGACACAACCAAAACGGCGTTCTCGTTCAGATCCAAACCCATTGACGCAGTGTTATGGTGAAACCAATACACGCCGAACCAGTGTAAAACCATAAGGAGTATAGGTATCGCTCTTATGCCGATTCTGTAAAACCAGAACAGCTTTTCGGCAAGCGTATTTGTCTGTATTGTTTTCATACCGCTAAATTTATCTTACGTGATTAATATATTCTTTAATTCGGCAATATCATCTGTGGTAATGGCTATACTCTTGTTGCTGCCAAACAACAAGGCAGAGATAATGCCATCAGGCATATCAATAGAGATACATCCATCGCCTATTGTGCCATGAAGAACCCCAATATCAAAAGGCTTTTTCTCCATCGCTTTCAGTATTTGCATCGCGTCATCGAAAACAGATTCCGCATCAACAACTCCATTTTCATCAGCGACAAACAGGGATAGATTGTCAATTTTATCTTCCCATTTTTCCTTGTTACGACAAACGATATTGTGCGCTGCTCGTTTCATATACACAGAAGGTATGGCAAGCGACGGATTGCCTTTTATCATGTCGTCAATTCTTGCGTCTATCCAGGTTTCTATTGACGGCGCAAGACGTTCTTTCAGTTTTTGTAAGTTCATTTCTTGTTCCCTCCCTTCTTCGCTCCTTGAACCATAGCGAGATATTCCTGCCAAGTCTTATCACTATGGCTTGTCATATAATCGTTAAGCATAGCTGATTTTTGTTCCTCTGCTTGCGCTACTTCTTTTCTCAGTCGTTGCATCAAAGATAGATGTTTCTTCAATGCGTCTTGTCCTTGCTGAGTGCTTTCAATACGAGGACGTATGATCCGCAATTCCTCGTCTTGCACTAACTTAGACACATATTGCAAGCTGTCTACGTACTCCTGATTCTGCATCAAGTACTGACGTTGTGCGCCTGTAAGATTGTCTTCAATCTTGTCAATCTCATCCCATAAAGGGGTGGGAGACTGCTGTGCTTGCATATTGATAGATGCTCGTTTCTGCTGTATTGCCTCATACATCTTCTGTAGCTCGGCATCCATCATCTGCGGCTGCTGCTGACCTGTACCCATATCCAATAATGGGCTGTTTCCAAAATTCATCATAATCAATATCTTTAAGTTGGTGATATGCTATAGAGAGGTGAGAGGGCATCCGCCAACGAGGACAAACGCCCCTCACCAACTCATTTTTTCTTAGTCCGTCTAACCGACTTCCTTACAGCTCTGTTACGCTCCTGTAGTGGGAGTGGATGTAGCAGCACATCCGCAAAAGTTTGCGGATGGAAGAACTGTAACAGTAGGAGTGCTCTGGAGTCCGAGGACACCATCAATCTTGCGGCAGCACTTCTCGTTCACGTAAGCCATCATCAGCTTCTCCTTGTAAGGAGTAAGAGCCTCCATCACGGCCACCTTCTTGTCGAGGTCGCAATACTTAGCTTGCAACGCATCGTACTGATCTCTCTGATTCTTGTACAGACCGAAGTCCGCATCAATCTGAGACTTGTAAAGACCGAACTCAGCCTGCATAGCGCGGCGGTTCTCAGCGTTGATA
This sequence comes from Leyella stercorea, assembly GCF_019052365.1. Taxonomy (GTDB): domain Bacteria; phylum Bacteroidota; class Bacteroidia; order Bacteroidales; family Bacteroidaceae; genus Prevotella. The sequence continues at coordinate 41,502 of NZ_JAHQUY010000011.1, read as the reverse complement.
GCATCGTTAGCGCCCTTGTACATAGAGAACTTCTCTGCGATGTCAGTCTCACGCATAGCATAGAACTTGTTAGCTGTGTCGAGCTTCAAACCGAACATGTCGGTAAGCAGCTTCACCTCATCAGCGCATTCCTTCTCCATTACCTGCAAGGCGGTTGGCTGATTAGAACTTGCGCCAGCCCCATAAGCGTTGATGTTTACATTCTCTGGCATATTGTTACCACCGAGAGAACCGAAGACACCACGACCATTGCCATTGAGCAAAGCTAAAGCCAAGCCGCCGATACCAATACCAAGGGCTGTTCCTGCCAAGCCCTTGCTGGCATACTCATCGTGCTTCTTCCCCTCTTCGTAGATTTTCTTCTCTACTACTTTTGCATCTGTCATTTCCATAATACAATCTTTTGAAATCCTCAATATTAACTAACACTATTGTAACGTTACACCGCAAAGTTAGCGAGTTACGGCGGATAATGCCGTAACACGCTCAAAGATTTTATATTACGCTGATAATCAGATATATAAGGTGATAGTCGGTACTATCACGTTGTAAAACATTCTTTCCAGTGTTTAAAGAATTGGAAAGAATAGGAAACAAAAAAAGAGAAGCCTCTTTACTTGCCTCTCTTGTGTTTTATGAAGTGAAGAATGTCCCACTTCTTCCAGTATCGTGTGTGTCCGCGCTTCTTGCACTCACCGTTCGGTATCTCGCCTCGCTTTACCATTCTGTTGAGCGTTGCATCGCTAACGCAAAGTTTGTCCTTTACTTCCTCTGCGCTCATCATCGGGTTGAGCATATTTGGAAGTATGTCCTGGCAGAGTGTTTCTATATCATCGTCGCTCATACCGCAAGCCGTCACTTTCTCGCCGTTGCGCTGCTGCTCGTCTGCCTTAAAGCACGAATTGGCAAGCGATTGCAACAACGTGCCGAGCATTTTGTAGCCGAAAATCTTTCTCATAGCATTTCTGTTTAACTGAACATCTTTCTGCCGAGGCGCGACTTACTACAGAACCAGTCAACAGCTCCGTAGATATACAACAACAATGTGAACGCCATGATTGCAAAGTGCGCCATCACCATCTCGTTAGTCGTGTACCAACTCCAGTAGACAAGGTGTATGGAGTTGACACCGAAGAAGTAGAAGAACGGTATGCGATACTTCCAGCACAGCCAGAAGAAGCGTGACGCAAGAATAATAACCATCGGCAGTACATAGACCATGATGTATATAAATGTGTAGCACGCCCAATTTGCTCTGTGCACGGCAAACATCTCCTTTGGATTGCGGCTAAAGTCAAACACTCCGTACATGTGCGCCGTCATTATGAGTATTGGAACCCACTTGCAGAACCAACGGAAGAACCGCAGTATTCTGCGTGAATACTGATTGCCGGACTCTGCCAGCAAAGACATAATCTCCGATATGTCCTTACCCTTCACAAGAGCAAGAAACATCCTTTTATCATCCTCGTTCATAGTGATTTTTTTGGTTTAACGTAACGCTGATTAGTTTTTGCGTTGCAAGTTAGTTATTTATTTTCAAAGTTGTATGCGCCGTCACTTATATTTATATTTATTTAAACTCCTTGCCTATCTTCACAGACGGGCAAGGCTCCTGAAAACAAATCACCTTAAACTAAAAAACTAATAACTAACCAATCTACATATTATCTCTTTCTGTGTATCAGCCAAAGCAGCAGTGAGATTAAACATAGTACCACTGCTCCGACCGCTATCTTGCCTACGAACATCTGCGTCCGCTCCCACCATGTCGCCTTACGCTCAACTGGCACCGGCACTGGAATTGAGTCCGCTCGCAGGATAGACTTGTATATTGTGTCCGTCTTAACGCTCACCCTGTCACGCCATTTGTACACATTCTTTGTCTTATATATCGTATCTCCTATCATGTAGCTCTCGACATAGATAGAATCATGTACGCGGAACGTATCTGCTTTGTAGTTGGTCTTATACAGCGTGTCCGTCTTGTTGATTACTCGCTCCAACACAACAGGTTTTGGAGTTGTGCAGCTCGTCACCACAAGCAGGAGCAGATGCAGCATAGAGCCGACGATGATAGTGAAGCCGTAGCGACAAATATCATCCCACTCAATACCCGGTAGCTTATAACGCTTCCATTGATAAATCTCACGCAGCACCATTACTGGCAGCGCAAGAACGCCTACGAACACCGAAGCCACAAACCAACCGATTGCGCCTTGTCGGTTTCGCTTATCCTCGTCGTAGCCTTCATCGACTACACCGAGCTTGTCTGCCTTGTAGAAAATAAAGAGCGTTGTCGCTCCCAAGATGATGCAGTTCAGTAGCATCAGAATTTCTCTTATATCCATATTCGTTAATTTTTATTGTTATCCACTGCATCCTCCACCGCTTCGCCGATGTCTTTATTCTTGCTCTTAATAAGCGAAATAATAAACCGCTTGATAGAGAACGTGTTTTTGATGCCGTGCAATGCGCATACGTGTCCTACGATGCTGTCAATCTCCCAGATGCACCCGAAGCCCAAACCGATAGCCGCTGTTGTTACGTGGTTCGCCCAACCGAGCGGTTCGAAGATAGCCAAGCCGAGCACCGAGCCGAGTATGAGATATGTAACGTAGTCCACCGCCTTGTTGCACGTTCTTCTGCCTGCTCTCGAAAAACGGAAGTGCTCATGCTTTTTTAGGCTCTCCGACACACCAAACCAAAAGTCGGCGACGATGAGAACGACAATAAGAACGAGCATCCAGCGTAAATCAAACAGAGCGGTAAGCGCTTCCGTGCTCATCGTACCGACCACGAAAGCCTTACCTGTACTTGTAGTGATATTTCCTGCCATTTTATATTGTGTTTTCGTGTTATTCTATTGTTATCCAAATCTGTTCTCCTCTCTCGTCAGCCGCCTTTAGGATAGGGTAGAGCTTGCGGAACGTTGCCGTTGAGTTCAGCACCTTGCCTTTCTCCTTGTTCTCGCCTACGAGGATGCAGCCCTCCGTGTCCTTCGCTGTGTTGCCGCAGTGTATCAGTACGCCTTGGTAGCCAGGTGTATTGCACAGTCGCGGCAGTCTACCCTTGCAGAACTGGTACTGTGCCCGACCTCCGAAGCGCGGCGATACCGTCTTCATATCGACGAGGTATCTGCCCGTAGGAATGGCGGTTTCGCCCTTGATTTTAACTCCGCATATCTGCGCAACCGACATATTAGATGTCAGTCCTCTGTCCTTGTCTTCAAGAGTGTCGCAGACATACTCGCCGTTGACGTACATCTTACCTATTGTGTACGCATCCTTTCTTGCTATTCGTTTTACCTTGATTTCCATGTTATTTTAGATTTAAATGAATAATGTTGTTACGATGTTGAGTATTGCGCAGCACTCGGCTATGAACAGCCAGTAGCGGCGCTTCCAGATGCAGAGTACGCCTGCAAGTATGGCGAATAAAATGGTAGGCAGGGCGTCGATGCTGCACGCCCACGCCACGCTTGCTATTGCCGACGTGATAGCTCCGCACTTGTGTATTGTGCGCTGACTCTCGTCGAGGTACGCAGGAGCTGCGCCTACAAAGATGATGCCCACACAGGTAAGGAATGCCATGCACTCCAATCCACCGGCTTCGAGCATGAGCGGCAAGAACGACGCTCCGAGTGCCGCCATGAGCGCAGGAAAGAGCCAGTCCTTATCTGCGAGGTAATATACCTCCGAGAGCATCGTAGGCACTCGTTTTGCCACGCAGCAGCTAAAAACGTACAGCGCAAGAGCGATGAGTATAATGATAGCTAATGTCATACTACACCTCCATCTTTAACTGCGCAGGATAACCTGCCGTGATGTCATACTTCTCCACCTCCTCGATGGTCGTCAGCTCGCTCACAGCTTTCTTGTGTGCTGCTGTCACGTTGAAGCACTCGTACGCGTAGTTCTCAATGCTACGCATGAGCATTTCAGCTTGTGCGCACGGCATCGTGAAAGACATGCCTTTCATCCATATTGAGATATTTTCCTCGCCCAACGCTACCTTGTCGGCGATATTCTGTCGCAAGCCCATGCGCTTATCGACATTCGGAGATGATGGGTCGTCTTTGCTCCACGGAATGAGCATACCGTTCAGATAAAAGCCGTTGACAGCAGAGGATTTGTCGTAAGCGTCTATCTCTGCTATCTTCAACTGCTTGGCTATCTGGAGTGCAAACGCTTGCATCTCCTTGCCGAACGCCTCGAACTCGGTCTTTACCAAATCTTCGCTAAACGTAGTCGTCGGTACGGTACACTCCCAGCATTTGTAGGCGTCTGATTTCTCGTCAAGCGTCTCACCGATATGGTATATCGTAATGCCACCAAGCTCGTACTTTTTCTTAAACTTGTCAGCAGGTATCAGTGTGCTGACGAAATAGATTTTTGCCATGTCTTTACTTTTTAAGTTTGTATTTATTTTTGATTTTAATCTTCTTCATATTCACACAGTACACCATCTCCTTGTGCGGCATCATGTACCATGTCCTACGCCTTATGTTGTACGACGTGCGGTGCGCTATCAGCCCCAGCAGGCTGTTTATGCGATTGGCATATCTTGCCAAATCTTCGGCGGACGGCTTCGCACATTCTCCGAACTCGTCTATCACGCTAAACAGATGCTCCGTCGTTCTGCTACTTGGCAGCGTGCGATATGGTCGTATCATTACGCCCGTAAACCTGACTCCGCTGCTTGCGCGTTGTAGGCTTACCTTTCGCGGGTGCAGCGTCAACCCGAGCCGTGTGCGCAGATATTCTCTCGCCCATTGGAGCGTAACGTGCAGCGCCTTCCTGTCTGTATGTATCGCTACAAAATCATCAACGTAGCGCCCGTAGCCTCCATTATCGTCTAACCTCTCTATCATCATTTTGTCGAAGTCGGCAAGAAGGAGATTTGCGAGCAACTGACTCGGAAGATTGCCGATAGGTAGTCCTCTGCCTTCTCCGCAGGTAAATAGCGACTTGTTCGCAGACAGCTTATCCCATAAGGTGAGGTCGCCCACTTTTATGCAGCTCTCTGCCGGATCATGCAGCACCACCATTCTCCACAAGTTCAGCCACCACTCAATATCTCCACCTTTGTATTTCTCTCTTATCGTTCGCTCGAGGAGACCGAACAGCAATCTGCGGTCTATGCTCATAAAGAAGCCTTGCAGGTCGCACTTCAATATCCACGCCTCCTGCGTGTAGTCTTCTGTTACCCGTTCTATTTGTGTTCTCACGTCACTAATGCCGTAGTCCGTGCCCTTACCCTTGCGACAGGCGTAGGCTCTATCCGTGAGTTCGCCATCGAGGAGTTCTCCGAACTTCAGCGCAAGCAGGTGATGTACGATGCGGTCGCGAAACTGAGCGCAGAATACCTCCCGTAGCTGTGGGTGCGTCACGCAGAACGCCTTGCTTTTGCCTATTCGGTACGTGCCGCTATTTAGCTCGGCGTAAAGCCGGTAGTTGTTCTCTATGTAGTTCAGCGAGTATTCGAGATACCCATACGTCGAGCCTTTGTGTTTTCGGCAGTCGTAGTATGCAGCATACACATCTTCCAGTGAGACATACTCTTTTGTGTTCTTATTCATGGTATTAAAAAGGCATACACGGAGCTTTCGTCACGTAGTAATATGCGAATACTGGCAGAACGTAGTACGAGTTCGACTTGTTGTTGTTGTTCGCACTACTACTGTAGTTCCACGCGTTCGTAGCATTGTTCTGCGTTCTCGGCGCTGTCTCCTTGCGGTCCGAACACTTCTCCTTTCGGAGTTGCGTGTCAGCGCCCCTTGTCACATGTGTGACGGCTCTCCCGTGTTGCTTTTACGCTCCACGGCTCTCGCCTCTGCGATTCCGCTCTGCCTTCTGCCAGCCGTACGCCTCTTTCAGTACCTTGTCGACTTGATGGTTAAGGTTCGTCGCAGTCTTGACAGGCAAGAAATCCGCATCGGTGAAGAGGTTGATTCTCGACTTGACTTCCGACATAAGCAGGATGAATTCATGCAGGTTCTCCTCTCTGCCTTCAAAACTCTCGTTGATTCTGCGAACCAGGTCGAGCGCCGTGCAAGCCTTGCTTGTCATCGTCTCGTACGCTCCGTATCTGATGATACGGCTTACGTTCTTGCTGTATTGAAGCAGCAGCTTGCAGAGCAGATAAGTGTCCTTATATATGAACAGAGCCTCCGTGTATGCCATTTTGTTTTAAATTGTTATTTACCACTCTCCGCTTGCGTGCCGCTTGACGCTCGCTTTGCTCGCGGAGAGATAAAGATTAAAAGAGATAAAGAGATTAACAAGCGAATACTGGCAGAACGTAGTACGAGTTCGACTTGGCGTTGTTGCTCGCACTACTACTGAAGCACCACGCGCCCGTAGCATTGCCCTGCGTAGAAGTCCAGCGGTACTGTTTCATCACAAAGTTGTAGTATGCAGTAGCCACCTCCTCTCCGTAAAGCGCCGTGAGCACCTGCTTGATGATGCCGATATTCGCTATATGCACATAGTCCTGTCCGATAGACATCAGGAAGCCGTGCAGCTCATGTCCTGCGATGCTGAATATCTGCTCATAGGCGCAGTCGAAGGCAGGCACGCTAAGGCTGCGCTCTACAGCCTCCTGGCGCACGAGAAACGACGACGACTCGCCGTTGTAGTAGTTCGCGTCCTTCGTGTTGTTGCCGTTAAGCGCGATGCTGTCGAACTGCAAATTCTGCGTACACCATGACTTCTTCGGGAGTGCCGTAGGAGCCAGCATGTCGGATATTCTTATCATAAACGTGCCTCGGTTCAGCGTGAGGGTAGCGTCCGCTACCTTGATAGCCACCGCTTCTTCTGCGGTCTTGCCAGCCGCCTGCCACTCCTCAAGGTAGTATTCGTTGAGGTTGTCATCGATGACAAATATGCCAGCGCGGAACTGATACATCTTGTAGTCGATAAGACGCTGCGGCACACTCGCCGTGTATGTACGAGTATTGCGGTTAAGACTCACGCTGTAGCCGTCCTGATTCTCGACGTTGACAGTAAACTCCTTGCCGTAGGGCACATACAGCGACACCTGACCCTTTGCGTCAGCATTGTAGGTAGTGTTCTTGCGGTCTACCGTCACCACTACTGGCACGCCCTCGTATGCAGCGCCCTTGCCGTCGGTGTACTTCGTTACCGTCACCACTACGTTCTCCATGCTCTCCTCGTCGTAAGGCTTGTAGTCTACATCGATGTTGCGGGTTGCGAGCACTGCTGTATAGCCTACAGGCGCAATAGGCTGCGCATTGCCGTATTCAGGGAACGTTACCTGGTAATAGTTTCCTCGGTCGATGGTAAACGTCGCCTTGCCTTCGCTGTTGGTGGTGTATGTCTGAGGAGTCTTTCCGTTATTGAGGAACACGTTAATCTTTACACCTGCTACTTTAATGGAATCCACAGTAGAAGTAATAGTTACCGTCACTTCCTCATCGGTGTTCACTACGTCTACCGACTTTGTTTCTCCGTTGCGGTTAGTCACAGAGATAGTAGAGCCTTGCAGGTTTACATTTACCCTCTCTGCTTCCGTAGCCGCTGCGGTCGCCTTCTTCCCTGCCTCTGTTGTTACGGTCGCTGCATCAGTAGCTGCCTGAGTAGCAGAGGACGTATTAGATATTGCTTCAGATACACGTTTCTCACGCTCCGCGTCTGCCTTTACTCGTTCCGCCTCGGCTGCCTGGCGAACTGCTTCCGCTTCATCCCTTGCCGTTTCCTTACGTATGCGCTCAGTTTCAGACTCCTGGCGAATACCCTCTTCCCGGCTGCGTGAGACCTCGGCTTCCGCACGCTGTCCTTCTGCTTCCGCACGCTTCACCTCGGCTGTGTTTGCTTTTTCGGTTGCCGTGCTTGCTGCATCTGCTGCACTGTCTGCCTTACTGACAGCTGCGTCTACGTTCGCCGAAAGCTCCGTGAAGGTTGTCGCTCTCTGTTTTTCTGCTGCGACACGTGCGGTTTCTGCCGACACTCGCCGTTGTTCCGCAGTGACACGCTCGTTCTCGACCATGTCACGCTGTGACTCCGCTACTTTTCTGAAGTCTTCATTGTCTTCACGTTTAACTTCCGCTGTCCGTCGAAAACTCTCGCTCTCGCTACGTTCGCTTTCTGCTGACTCGCGTGCGGTTTCTGCCGACACTCGCTGTTGTTCCGCAACAGTACGCTCGTGTTCGTTAGCCTCGAGTATCGCGTCCGTCTGTTTTGCTGTTTCTACGGCTATATTAGCATCGGTTATGAGCTGCGTCAGTTCTGCCGTCGGAGGCAGGATAACAAGCGCCGTGTTCATCTCCACGCTGTCCTCGCCCTCGATAAGCTCGCCGTTGAACGCCGTATCGCCCGAAGCGTTGTTGTCCACAATTGCAAACTGCTCGTACTCCTTGCTGCGCCAGTCATTGCCGAAAATCTTGCCGCGCACTTCCAGGGCGTATGTGCCCACTGATACAGCGTCGCCTTCAACACGCGCATTGATGATATTGTCCTCCGTCGTGTCGATAGTGTAGCTCAGAGCCACACGCCGATACTGGTTTACGATGTTCACAACGATGTCCGTGCAGGCAGGCAGCGGAAAAGCCACCTGCTCGCCGTTCACTATCTTCTTTACCGGTATGCGCAACGTAAAATCATTGCCTCTAACTATTTTCTTCATATCTTATTCTTTTGGTTGTTCTTCTTCTGTTATTGTCGGCTCGTCAGCAGTAGGTTCTGTAGATTGTCCCGTTGTTGCATCAGATTGTTTATCAATAACGCTAAAAAACTCTCTAACGCTGCCGTTCCATGATATTCGACATTTTTTAGAACCTGTAAGATAGCAGGTCACTATCGCACCATACCCCCTTTGAAAATACTCTACACTTGTGGGGAAATCAAGCTGCGTATATCCTATCAAAGTCATTTCAGCATCGCTATTATTGACAACAACAATGGTCTGTCCGATGTACGCCAGAGCCTCGTAGACCGTCTTCGTGCTCAGACTGCCCCAATAGTATTCTTGAGGCATATAGAAAGGTGGAACAATAACAATATCAGTGTTGAACATAGCTTTTATGTTTCCCGAAAACATCACAAAGCTGCCCGTCTTTTCAAAGTCAATCTGAATATGTCCAAGAGCCAGTGCCGGTACGTCTGAAACGTACTCCTTTAGGTTCTCAGGAGTTATCTCTGTCATCTTTTTGCGGATAAGTCCCGAGAACACACCTGCGCCAACCTCAAGCAATCCTTTCTCGTTCACGCTCGCGGTTGTCTCGCCGCTATTATTACGCACCTCGAACTTGTCCGCAGTTGCCGTTATCTTGCCGTTCTCGATGTCTATGCCCGTAGATTTTAAGTTGGACTCCAGCTTGCCAGCTTCCGTCTTGTCGTAAGGCGAAAGGCTCCAGCCACCATACTCTGTGCCCTCCATGAGCATCGGACGACACACGTTGATAGTACCGTTCTTGCGAACAGCTGTTTCTATCAGTAGCCTTGAGCAACCACTGGGCACTGTTATTTGACTCGTGTATAGTACCCAGTCACTAACTGCTGTGGAGTAATCGCTCGCCTTGATAACGGTACTTTCGACACCATTATCGAAGCGTTTGATAGAGTAATACGAGCCGTTATCAGTAGCCCTTATGACCTTTACCCAAATACTGAAGGTGTATTTTTTGCCAGGTGTCACACGCACATCCTTGAAGTATAGACCAGTCCATGTGTTCGCAGTCGCTCCCTGCGCATTGAATACTGCGTAGTTTGAGCCGCCAACACCGCCACCGTTTACTATATTCACTGCCTGCGAGAGACCGGCAGCAATCTTTATGATGTCATCCCATGGACGTAGGGCTGAGCCGACGATGCAGTTCTTCAAATTCGTGGTCGTTTCAACCTGTAGCGAGATTTTTTCAGTTGACTGCTCTATCTTCGATACCTTATTCTCAGTATTCGTCTGCTTCTGTGCAAGCGAAGTGATACTCTCTGCGTTCTGCGTTAGAGTAGTGTTTATCTTGCCTATCTGCCCATCTACCTCCTGCTTGTTTGCGGTTACCGTAGAACTCAGTCCGTCAACGTTCGCTACAATCTCTGCAAGCGTAGTTTCCTTTGTTGTGTCGCCGTCCTTCACCTTTAGCTTAAACATTGACGCAAGCGCATAAATCTCGTCGCGTGACACCACGAATATCTCCTTGCTGTCGAGTGTATAGTCGTTCACGCCCTTGTACAGCTTGATTGACGGAGAATCAGAGCCGTAAGCCGAGAGGTACAGCACTGACTGGCGTGTCACATCGGTTGTATTGCCCATCTGAACAAGCTCGTCGCCCACTTCGGGCTGCGAATCGCCGTAGTTGCCTCCAGACAAAGCGAGGATGTCGATGTAGTCCGTGCCGACCAGCAGCACTCTGCGCCAGTAGTATTTGTTCTTTGCATTCGCCGTCGTGTCCTCCTTTATGTTGAACGTCTGGCAGCGCACAAGGTCGTTGACAGCAAACGGGTTTGTTATCTCCTCGTCGCCTCGCTTCGTTAAAAACGAACAACGGTAGACGTCGTATCGCAAGGGTGTCGGTCCGTATTCGGGTAGCAACGTGCCCTTTTTCAAGAAGTCCACCTTGTTAATCTTCATCGACGCAGGCGACAGGACTATCTCGCCACCCACACTTTGCAGCTCGCGTATCACGAGCTTCACGAACTCCGCAGCCTTGCGCACAAGCAGGTGGTCTACCTCCAGATAGCTGTCTTCGCTGTCAGAATAATTGCCGAGTTTGAAACCCGAACCGAGCGCACCCGAACGGAACGCAGCCGACACAACCTCTTTGAGGGTGGCGATGCCGTCGGAGGAGATGCCGAGGACATTGCTGTCAGACTGCTCGCCAAAAGCAATACCTTCCCAAAAGCGGATAAGTTTCTGCGCGACATCCTGTTTTGTCTTTGAGAGAAACAACTTCGAGCCTTCACTCGCGATATATTCCTTAACCTGTGCAGGCGTAGTGCCGCCACCGCTACCTCTGCCGAGCGCGGTTATCTGTTCCTGCATCTTTTGCAGCGTGCCTGCCTCCTTGTCTTCACGCAGACTTACCTCGTATGACGGTATCTTTCCGTTTTCCTCTTTGATTGTCAGCCTGTCGATGATTATTTCCGCGTCAAGTCCGAGGTCTTCATCCTTGAACGGCATAATGTCGCCCTCCTTGATTGTGTCATGTATGCTCTTTACTGCCCCCGAGGTGTCGGCCATTGCCTCGTCATGCTGACGGGCCATAAAGATGTCATAAATCTTCGGTGCGTAGGTGTGTCTGGTGTGGTCGTTCTCTATAAGCCATGCAATAGCGTAGCGCAGCAGCTTTTCGGAAGCAGCTTCAACGTACTGCACAGGCAGCTCGATTCCCGACAATACGAAATGATCGCCCTTGCTAATCTGAAAGTCCTTGTACGGAAAATACAGACCGATGTCTTTCACTCGCTGCAACGTGAGCACCCAGCGACCGTTCTCTTTTATACTTCCCGACACCTTAAACTTTCTGCCGGCACACATTCCGTCCGTCATAGTAATGGAGAAGTCGCTCTGCTTTAAGGCGTCGATGTCGAAGTTCACCTTTTCGTTAAGCTCGACCTTGCATGAAGGAGCATCTTGATCATCCTTAAATACGCCGTTGTCCTCTACATTCGTGCCAACCGCGATTTCGTCAATGCGCACGCCGTCCACCTCCATCTCCTTGATTGTCGGAAATATTTCTTCCTTCTTTTCTTTTATATCTTCCGTATCGAAGAATACACTGCCGGGACGCACGCCTATGGTGTCCGCTGTAGCCGACTCGACCCAAGGGCGGTCGGTTCGTGTTGAAAAGCGAAGCTCGGCGCCGGTAGGGTTTAGCGACGCGTGCTTGTCAGTGTGGCTGTTCCACCACTCCTGCAACGACATCTGCGGAAAGCCTGGCAGCATTAAGCGTGAGCACGCCATGTTGTTGGGCAGATGGTCGGTAGCGTAGTCTTTCCTGTTGTCGGGGAAAGCCTCCTTGTTCACTCCGCTTACAAAATGAATCATCTTTGTTGACTTTACCGACTCGTAGTATTTTCTTGCGTCGGCTACCGAGTTTTCCTCGTTCGTGCCGCCCGCAACGCGCACTTCGATACGCTCCTCGAAATACGGCGCACGAAGAACCGTTACCGTAGCCTTGACGACAACGCCGCCGTCATGCAGACTGACGGAGTACCGCGAGGAGCCTTGTCCGTCGGAGATATGGTTGGTGAAATACGCCGACGCTTTTTCAACATTAAGACCACCAAGTTTGATGTCCGCTGCATACCATGTGGTATGATCGAGAAGCTGTATCGTATCCGCGAAGTCGGCCCACACCTCCATATTCAATGTTGCGTAGTATCTGTTGGGTAGGTTTTTCTCCGAACCGTATGCCCTCATTCTCGTGACAATCTTCTGGTCGCTTTCTGCGTCCTGGTTAATCTCGACAAGTCCAAATGCTGCGCCGTACTTGAACGTGTTCTGCATAAGCAAGCCCGATGTGTCAACGAACACCTCTCTGTTTCGCGTTATGAAGTTCACGTCGAACTGGGAGTTTACCAACGCAAGTCCTTCCCATACGGTCTGATTCTGTACACTGATTGAAGTTGAGTCTATCTCGGTGTCTGCAACACCAGTGTCCTCTTTGGTTGTATCGCCACCATATATCTCTTCCCATCTTGCAGCCTCGCAGCCTCGTGTCTGGCTTCTCTTCCAGTTGCGTGAATAGAACTTCCATGCTTTGTCTCCGAACTGCTCGTTCATGTTAGCTTGCAATCTGTCAAGCAAATCGTCAAGTGATCCGATATAGAAAACAAAGTCGGGTAGGGCGGTGTAGTGCAGCTGTGCCTCGTCGTTCAGCACGACATCAAGAAACTCCGCTCTTGCCAGCTCGTCGGACAGGGAGTTCAGCTTTATGTCTGAATACTTGAACGAGTCGCCGAGGGCGTTCTTGCGGCCCTGCTTTATCTTGCCCGGGTCGTAGTTCAGCTCGAAGCGCTCGTTTCTGTAAATCAGGTAGTCGCCGATTGAGAAGTCAATGGGGGCCTCGTTCTCTATTGATACGGATACGGAACACTCTCCCATCCACTCGCCGTCGTATGTCAGCGAATGAACGGAAATTTCCTTGCCGTTGGCGTCACGCAGTGGCGTACCGTCCTTATGATAAAGTTTCCATTCCATATCTCTATTTGCTTAATGTTACTTCCGTTACGGGGTCTTCAACTCTCAACACTGTAGAGAACGTTACCACATCTCCCTCGTCGTCGCGGTGCAGGTTTGCGTCGTCTGACACCTTCTTGAGGCGGATGTGTCTTCTTCCCACCTTAGTCCAGTCGCAGTACATCTTCATTTTCATGCCGCTACCGTCGCGTCCGCTCAGGTAGTTCAGAAACTTTCTTATTACTGCGTTAGCTGAGAACTTGTCGCCCTTGCAGCACCATTTCACGGTCATGTCGTATGCTGCGAATTTAAGGCTGTCGCCGAGATATGAGTCTTCTCCATCCTCGTCTTTCCAGTCCTTTACTACAGACTCCTTGACCTCCATGCCGATGTCGAACGGTATGGAGGCGCACCACACGTCGAAGTCAGCTACGGTCTCTTTTACCACCGCTCCCGCCTGCTCTTTTTGTATGAAGACATTGTAGTGTTGCATAAATATACCTAATTTTCTCCAAAAATAATAAAAAGCGGATAATTATACAAATTAATATATAACTATCCGCGTTTTTAACAATAAATATCCACTTTATCAGCTGATATAGAGCTTTTTTCTGCCACTTGTAGACACCGCGTTCATCCAATCCATCATCCGATCGAGCTTCTCGTTACGAGCCTCCGCAAGCATGACTATCTGCGTGAGCTGCCCGAGCTGCGCTTTCTGTATCTGACCCATTTCGGGAAGACGCATCTTCAATAGTTCTCCGATGTCCTTGACCTGGGCGCGGTTGACACTCACGTCAAGACGGATGGCGTTGACGTAACTTGCGAGAATATCCGCGGTTTCCTCCGTGATGTTCTTGATGCCATTGGTCACACTTCCATCGCCGGTTGCCGAAAGGTCAAGACCTCTGTCTTTCAGGCTCTCCAGTATCGCCGTGATGTTGTACACCGCGTCGTCCGTCTGCTTGTAGAGTTCATCAGCAACGTTCACGACATCCTCAGGTTCAAGTCTGCCTTTCTGCTCGATGGTCGTAGTGAGCGCTTCAAGCGGACCTTCAAGAGCCTTTTCCATAATCTTCTGCGAGAGAATGTTTTTGGTGAGGTCTTTCACCATATCCCTAGCCTTTTTCTTGTATGCGTCAATGGCGTCCTCACCTTTTCCCCATGCGCTTACAACTGCGTCGGTCAGCTGGCTCGCCCACGCCTTCATGTCTACGCCGTAGATGTCCTTGAGGAAGTCGGTTGCAAGCTGTTTGATGGTCGTTTCCATCTCCTTGATTTCCTGCTTGTAGTCGGCAATCTTGTCCTTGTCCTTCTTCTTCTTGCCCTGCTCGGCGTTGAGCTGTCGTTGCATTTCGTCCTTCTGCGCCATGAGGGATGCTTGCTCCGCAAGGAAAGCGTTGTCGGGTTCGGCAAGCGACTTCTTGGCTGCGTTGTAGGTGTCACTTGTGTACGGGCCGTTGTAGCCGATAAGCACGCCTGACTCCTGGAGTTTCAGACCCTTCTCGTAGTTGTCCGTTACTTTCTTGAGTGTCGCCTTCGTGTCCTTATCCATCTTGTACGAATAGACACCGCCGAGAGTGTTCTCTATTGCCGTCTTTACATCGTTGCGCAAGCGCTCAAGTTCTGTGATGTTGCGTTCGGCGAGCTTTATCTGGCGTTCCTGCTTTGCGTCATGCGCCGCAGCGAAAGCCTTGAACGGAGAGGTGAAGATGCCGACTACACCCTGAATGACGCCGCCGACATTGCCTGACATAGCGCTTGTCGCGATGGAAGAGATAGAATTGGAAATGCCGTTGAGAGAGTCAAAGAACGCCGTTGCGTCCTGCCATGCGTTACTCTCAGTATCTACGCCGAGTGCGCTTGCCGTGTCCTTGATGTCGTTGAACGCAGCTACAACACCTTGAATATTGGCGTTTATTTTGTCAGCCGCTACGCTTACCGCAGACATGGCTTTCTTGAACTTGTTCGCAGCCTTCGCTTCCTCCTGTCCTTCCTTAATCTTATTCTCTCCCTCTTTTGCCTTCTTCTTGCCTTCCTGCACTTCCGCAGTAGCTTTCGCAACGCCGTCCCAATCACTGTTTTTCAGCGCGTCTAATAGTCTTGTCGTAGCCTCCTGCGCAAGTCTTTCACCCTCCTGCTTCAATGCTGCGCCCGCGGTGATTTTCTCGTTGGCGTTCTGAACGCGCTGTTCTGCAACGCCGCTCAAACCTGCATTGAAGAAGTTTTTCTTGCCGCTTGAGAGTTTATTCAACTGCTCGTCAAGCTGCTGTATCTGCTTGCCGTACTCGCGAGCGTCAATGGTTCCGTCAGCAAGTGCCTGATTGATGTTTTCGCGTATCTGCGAAGCGATTTCGGATGCCCGATCCATGCCGAGCTGCGACACCGCTCCAAAGAACGTGATATAGTCGCTGCTCTTGTTGAAGGCTTCCGTTTTAACGGAGTTCACTTCCTTGTCACGCTGGCGCGCGTAACGATATGCAAGCCCGTTATCGCCCGCCTCCTTTGCTTGTGCAATCGGAGTTTCGTACTTGGCGTAGATGGCGGCTATCTTCTCCTGCGTGCTCGCTGTCTGTGCGATGATGTCCGCAGCCTGCTGCAAGCTCTTGACATAATTATCCTTTACCAAGGTCGTTATCTTCTGCCAAGCCTCAAGAGCGAGAGGTGTGTCCTTATACAGAACCTTCGCGTCGGCTTCGGTCATTCCGAGGTTGACATCGTGGCCGAAGTTCTTCTTGAAGTCCTCCGCCATCTTTCTTGTCTGCTTATCCCACACCGCGCCGTCCTGAAAGGCGAGTTTGGCGAAATCCAGACTGCCTGTCTTCTCGTACAGTTCCTTCTGCAAGTTCGCCTGCTTCACGCCTTTCTCCAGGGCCTCCTTGAAGTTTGAAGCAACTCGTTCCCATTCGGGTTTCAGCTCCTCGGAGAAGCGCCACTCAAAGTTCTCCTTGTCGAGCTGCGTTCTGAATTTCTTTCTGTCATTCGTCTTGTCGAAGTTGAAACCGTCTTTCAGTCGGGCGATGCTGCCGGAATAATTGTCGAGGTCAATCTTCTTCCAGTCCAAGTCCTTATACAGACCGAATACCTCGTTCTTTGCCTTCGCACGGCTCATGCCGGCCTCTTTCCTCAACTTCTGGTAAGCCTGTCTCGCAGCCTTGAAGTCCTCAAGCTGTCTTTTCAGCTCATCAAGCTCCTTATCATCCTTCTTGTCGCCCTTGTTCTTCGGAACCTTATTGGATTTCCTGTCCTCGGGGATAAAATTGTACCCGAAGCCTTGCAGAACCGCCTTGTGCAATGTTTCGTAGTCCTTCTTGGCTTCCGCGATGCTCGCCTTTGAGGGTCCACCTTTCTGACGTGACTCCATTTCATCATAAAGGTCTTGCAAAGCTGAATGGGCGTTGTTCTTGGTCTTGTACCATGATCCTTCTGCGATATAGCTTGATATGAGGTCATAAGCCTTCTGGTTGCCTCTCAGATTTTCAAAGACACGCTCCTGCATAACGGTTTTTCCAGTCACCGAGTTTTTATTGCCGCTCGGCTCAAACTTGAAACTCGTAATCTTTTCGAGTTCTTTATTAATTTGCGGTATCAGCCATTTTGCTTCATCCATTATTTGCAGAAGCATGTTTCTGAACCGTTCAGGATTCTGTTTACACCATTTTTTGAAGTCATTGCCGTACAGACCGAGGTGTTTCTTTATCGTATTGAGTATCCTTGGAACGTCATCATTGGCAATCTCGTTGATGTCCGACGTGACATCATTCGCCTTGTTGCCAAGAACCTTTATAGAAAAGCCAATATTTTTATTCCACTTCACCATATTGGCCTGGAATACCGCCCATTTCTGTCCGCCCTCATCTGCCAGTATGCGTATCTTGTCCTCAAGCGTCTTGCCTGCGCCTGCTGCACCAAGGATGGCGCTTGCGACACTATCCATCTTCGATTTTGTCAGTTCGTCAAACGCCGACAATTTCAGCTGGTACGCATCGGTGGAGTGCTGCAAGTCCTTCAAGTTCTCCTCAATGGTGTCGTTGAACGGATTTCCCGATTTCCAGCCACCCGTAGAACCTATTGCGTCTGCAATCACGCCAGCATCGCCCGACGCTACGTTCTTCGCGTTCTCGACACCCTTTCGAAGGATGTCATACTGCTCATTGAGGTCTTTCGCCTTTTTAATCTGTTCATCAATAGTCTTCGTGTAGGCGTCGCTCTTTATAAGCAACTGCTTCATGCTGTCAATTTGCTTTTTCAGCTCTGTGTCCGTTGTGCCCTTCTTTGCGCCCAGGGCATCATAGTAGTCCTTCATCCAGTCAGAATCTGGAGCCTGCAAGCTCTCCGCCTTCTCCTTTATCGCGCTGAACTCGTTGTAGATGCTCGATATAACCTGCGTGACAGCCATAAATGTCAGTCCGACCCAGCCGCCCACAAAGCTCAACATGCCTTTCAGCTTCGAGCCGGTCATATTCATTACAGCAGCCATTGTACCGCCTTTTAGAATTATCTCTCCCTGTCTTGCGGTTATCTGACCCATAATGACAAGCTGGTCAATTAACTCTTTTGTGATAAGACCTTCCCTAACGGCTTTTTGCATCTGCAATATAGACAACTTACCCTCCAGTGCAAGTCTGCCCATTACCGCCTGTTGCGTCTGCACATCGGCGAGCCAATAGGCTCTTTTCTGAACGTTCTGCGTCGCTATTTCCTGCGTTATCTTTCTTTCGAGAACGAGCTGCTGCTGTTCTATGGCGTAATTGCGGAGCTGTATCTTGGCCTGGTCGTTCAAATTCCTGCCGATTGAACCGATACCCAAGCGCGAAGAAGCAAGACCGAACAGCTTCTTTGACAGGAACACGCTCGCAAATGTCAATAGGGCAGGGCTTAACTTGTCTATCGTCAGAAGCAAATCCGTAGCGCCTTTTATCGCGAACATAAAGGTACCGCCGATGACGTTCTTGCCTTCCGCGAACCTACTGAGCATGATTTCCCATGCGTCCTTCAACTTGTTCCACTGACCCAGAAGCGTTTCACTCAGCACCAGCTGCATATTGTAGAACTGACCTCCCTCGTCTGTCATCTTCCACAATACCTTCTGAACATCCTCGAAGCTGACCTGACGTTTGGAAATCATCTCCTTGACATCGCTCTGCTTGTAGTTGGTCTTGTTGTTCTTACCCTCAGAGTTGTACAATTCAGTTATCTTCTGCAACAGAGGCAAGCCTGCGTATGCAAACTGACGCAACTCCTTACCATCAAGCCATGAACGCGCCTTTACCTGGCCGTATGCCAAGCCCAATCGCTCGAAGCTGACTCCAAGACCTGACGCAATATCCGCAAGTCGCTTGGTTGTGTCATACAAAGAATCGGCTTCCACTCCGAAAGCTGCGAGCTGCTTGACATCTCGATTCAACTCGCCGAACTTGAACGGAGAACGCAATGCAAGCTCCTGCGTCTGCGCAAAAAGCTCATCCGCTTTTGTGACATCACCCAAAATGGAGCGCAAAGCTATATGCTGCTGTACAATCTCGCCGCCCGTCTGCACAATAGCGTTGAAAAGCGACTGCGCACCGTACACAATACCGCCCTGCAAAAAGAGAGACTTTATGTCATTCAGCGTGCCGTGCATCTTGCTCGCCTCTGCATTTGCGCCCGCAAGAGCTGCCGCCAAGTCGCTACGCACCTTTGCCGCTGACTTCGCTATCTCCTGCTGGCGTTCACGCTCCAAGTCGATACCCCTGCGTATGCCTTTGTTTATAGCCTCCTGTGCCGCTGCGTTCGTTGCTTTCTGGTCTTGCAGCACTCGTCCCGCCAGCGTTGTGTCGTGACCTGTACCGACACTTCCTATACGGCCAACGTCACTCATACTGCCAGCTTTAAGCTCACGGTGCATTATTTTAAGATAGCGCATAATGTTGATAAGACGATGTATCTCAGCCTCCGCTTTGCTCACGTCGGCTCCCAACGATATACCGCGGCTAAACTCACGTCTGAGCGCCCTTACCTTATTGCCAAGCGAGTCGTAACGAGCCTCCGTTGCCTTTATTTCAGATAATCTCTGCTTGTTGTCGCGATCTTCCTGTCTCCTTTGCTCGCGTTTCGCGGCTATAGCCTTGTTCACACTCTCTGCCGCATATCGGTTCGCCTCCCTCTCTGCCGCCGCCGCTCTCTCTGCCTCTCTCTGACGGGCCTGTATTCTCCGCTGCACAGCAGCCTCCACAATAGCCACATTTCGCTTCTCAGCAGCCTCCGCCTCCTTGTTCGTCGCTATCGTCTTGCCCTTCTCCCTGCCATATTCACGCTCGGCATTTGCCGCAATCTTCATTGTCTTGGCTATATCCGAGAACAAGTTCTCCATATAAGCCTTGTCCGTAAGTCTATGACTATTGTCTCCAAATAGTCTGTACGTCTCTTGGAGTCTACGTTTCAGCTCATAAAAGTTTTCTGGCAGCATGTCTGTCTTATAGCCCATCTTCTTGCCCTCATCCATCAGACGCTGCAAATCTCTCATCTTCGTTTCAAGATTTGAGATGGCTGTCCAAGCTCTGTCAGCACCGTTGGCA
Source organism: Leyella stercorea (assembly GCF_019052365.1). Lineage (GTDB taxonomy): Bacteria > Bacteroidota > Bacteroidia > Bacteroidales > Bacteroidaceae > Prevotella. The sequence continues at coordinate 21,805 of NZ_JAHQUY010000011.1, read as the reverse complement.
AACACAGACAGCGGATTTTCTTTGGAGAACGAACTAAGCAAGCTCCGAATCTCGCGCATTGTACCGCCCAAAGCCTTAGGCATATTGCCCAAAACCATCAATCCGTCTACGCCATTTTCGCTAACGATTTTTCTTAGGGTGCCATAAAACTCGTCAAGAAGAGTCTTGCCTCTTTCGAGTTCCTTGGTATTTACGTTTGGCTGCTTTGCCCCCGTCGCATTAAGTTCGTCTTTTTTTAAGCGAATCTGCTGTATGATGTCAAGATATATTTGAGCGTTCTTGATTTTTGCTTCCAGCGATTTCACTTCACTATAATCTGGGCCTTTTTTACCCGGATTTGTCTCGGCTTTACTCTTGAGGTTTTTTAGTTTTATTTCGAGCGCCAATAACTCTTGCGAGTATCTTGCTGTCTTTTTCGCAAGTTCGTCAAGCGACATTCCCGCAGCATTTCCGCCTACAATTTTGTTCAGAACTTCGTTAATGTCGCGAGACGCTTTCCCTGCGGCGTCGCTTAGCCCACTTAACGACTTTTTCTGTTCCTCGACTTTTTCTGTGACCCTCGTCGCATCGTTAAGCATTTTGTCAAGCCCCTTGTCCTCAACGAACGGCTGTATCTTTGGTGCAGTCGCAGCCTTGCTTTCTGCTGCACTCTTTTCCTTCTGTGCAGCAGAGGTAGCTTTTAGCTGCTCCTCCTGCTTCTTGAGGGCGTTGGTCTGCTCATTGACGGCTTCTGCATTTTTCTTGGTCTGTTCCTCTGCTCTCTTTCCTGCATCTGCAACGGCGTTGGTTTCCTTAGATACCCCCTGTGTAGCTACGATGTATTTGTACTCTATGTCTGTTACCTTGCCATCGAGTGTGTTTAACCACTTGTCGATTTGCGTGTAGTTCTTGATGGGGGACTGAATGAGGGATGTGCCTTCGTTTATAAGACCTTGGAGCTCTTGCCGAATAGCCTTTAGACCACTGGCTGTCGGTGCGTCGGCAAATTTCAAATGATTTTGCAGCGACGCAATAGCATCAATAGCTTCTCTACTTTGATATATTGTGCTTTGCAGGTTAAAACCAGAGTCAGACAAACCCTTTTTTGACTCAATGTTAGTCAGAGCGAACTCAAGTTGCTGCACAAGTTTGGCGCACTGCTGTAATTTTCCTATATTTAAATCTTCCGTTATACCCTTCCAGCCACCTTTGGTTTTCCCAATCACACCTAATACAGCCTGCAACTCCTTTGCTTCGGCAGACGTATCACCGAGAGCGTTTTGAATTTTTTTCAAAAAACTTATATTCTTCCCCGATACATCCGTATCAGCAAGTTTTCGCAAATTCTCCTGCGCTTTCCTGGTTTTTGCATCAACGCCAGTCATGCCATCGGCAATCTTGTTCAACTCCTTAGATACTGTTTCTTTGAGTCCAAGGCTCATCCATAAATTTCCAACGTTTCCGTCTGCCATATCCTGAAATATTTATCGTTTAGATTTTGTTGTTTAAATAATCGGAGAGGCTAATCTTCTTGCCAACAAGACTGCCCTCCTTCTCCTTCTTCTTTACCCAGTTATCCCAAAGGTCGTCCATTTCCTTTGCGGTGTGCTTGACACTACCGTCGGGGTTGCGTTTCTTGTCTTTCTTATACACAATAATGGGTTGGTCTGCAACCATGAGGTCTATCTGTGCCGAAGTGTAGCCCCACCAGTAGTCGTATGCCTTGATGCCGTAGCGCGTGGCAAAGAGGAACGGGAACTTTTCGGCTAACGAGAAGGCTGCTCCCCAGCTTGTCCTGCTCGGGTAGCTTTCACTTCTTTCTTCGTCATCGTCATCGCCAGATCCGTCATCCCTGTCGCTAATATGGTAGTCAGCGAGCACACTACCAATGGTACTTTTTTTTTAGCTGCGTCAACGACCCTCAGAACCTCGATTGCATCCAAGTCCTTGATATAGTACAACCAACGCCAGTAAGCCCAGTAGAAGAAGCGCAGCTTCCAAAAATTATTAAGAAGAACGATGGCGCACAGCTTTACGCCGCGCTTCCACTCGTCTTCCTCATTCGCTGTGACGTGCGAAAACTTTCTTATCGCACCTCGTTTAAGCCAACCGATTTTGCGCTTTTTACCCATGAACACTACCGCTTCGGGTTCCGCCTCCAATACGCTGTCAAGAGCTTTCTGCAACTCGTCACTGGGCTGTTCCATCTTCTTTTCTTCCATGTTGTTTTCTTGATGTTAAGTCTTGTAAAAACAAAAGCGGAAAACCGCGGCCCTTGATAAGTCCGCCGCTTTCCGCTTCATGTTTAGATGAATACCGCTTTCCGCTGTTAAGCTGCCGCCTTTGTAAGCCAAGCGATGCTCTTCTTGCCTGCGCCCTCGATAGAACCAGAGAACTTGAACGCAACAGGCTTGGTGCCAGTGTCGTCCCACTGCAAGGTGGCGTAGAGGGCGATGTTGGTGATGACCATGACGTTTGTCTTGGTATCGTCAACGATTGCGATTGTGCCCTGAATCTTGAACTTCTTAGGCTCAAGAGCAACGCCGGTAAAGCCAGTTGTCGCGTCGAGCTCGGTGTCGCCGGTCTTCAAAGTGACCTTTGTAAGTTCGCTCACCGCATCGTTGCCAAACATCGCAGCGAGCAGATCCTTTGCCTTTGACGGAACAACGAACTCAACGTTGAAGTCGCCAAGCTCGGAGGTTGTCGCCCAGTCGCCTGCAAGACCGATAACCTTGTAGTGGTTGATGGTTGGGTCTTCCATTGTCGCCTTCAGTGAGTCAACCTCAACAGGCAGTTCGAGGTCTGCTGTAATGTCGATAGTAGCCTTGCTGAGGTCTGTGATTGCCTTAGCGTACAAAAGTGTCTTAGGGCCTACAAAGAGGTCCTTCAACTCTTCGATTTTCTTCATTGCCATAATTCAAAACTTTTTTAGTTAAACCTTAATTTTTGCGTTTATTTGGTTCTTAACGAGCCCTGTATTATCGTTACCGAAAAACCGTCGCCGTCGTCCGTTTGCAGAGTGACACGCGGCTTGGTTACGATGATGTTGTCTGTTGAGATTGGAAACTTTGTCATTACCGCACTGACCTTCTCGGATACCGCAGACACGTTCAACGTATTGGGGTTCCTGGCGGATGTCTTGTCACGGACATATATCTCTATCTGCGCGGTAGTCGTATAATCGTTGAAACTGCCGTCGTCGTTCATCTCATTGTTGTAGATGCTTGACGGGAAAGACACAACGATATAGCTGTCGGGCCTGTCGCAGACAGACTTCGGGCGGTTTCTTGGATAAACCTTGTCGCAGATGCCTTTTACGGCATTGCCGACATCGTAGTATAGTGTCTTTATGCTTATCATATATAGCAAATTTTTTCAATCTGCGGCATGGCGTCGCGTACACTGGTCAAGACATCGTGCCCCATCTTGTCTTGCACATAGTCCGCGTAAACCATTGGCGCAACGACAATAAGAGAGTATGTGTCCCTTTTCCACGGTTTCACCGACTTCAATTTCTGAATAGCAGCTTGTCTTCCATCAACACGTCCGGGACCGATATTGCCTATATACTTGCCGGGTTCTCCACTCTTGGTCGGGAAGACTGGTACATCATCCCACCATCGTGTTACAGACAATTTTTCTCCGGGACTGAGAGATACTCTTACTGGCTTTTCTATCCCCATGTCCGCAGCACCAACAACCCTAACAAGTTCGCCCCTGTAGTAGATACCGACTGCAAACGAGTTTATGAGGTTTCCTGTAACAGAAATGAAATCTCTTTCAGCATACGCTGTCCTTAACACCTCTGTGGCCATCTTCTCCATGTTTTCGAGCATCATCTCTTTTGTGTACTCTTTCACATTTCTGAAAAGACGGAAAAAGAGCTGGTCTGAATATTTGCCGTGAACTGATTTTAAAACCGCCATACACTAAACCCTTGTAAAGTCCCAATAAACAACAGTTCTATTATTGTCAGGCTCGCAGTCCTTCACCATTCCGACCTCGGTGTTGTTGCCGACCGTTGCGTAAATCATGTCGCCATCAAGAGGACATCTGCCAGCATCCCATTCGTCATATCTGACAGGAATTGATGCCTTCCTCTTGTTCTCGTCAACATTCTTGCCGCCCTCGGTAGTCGTATCGGTATAGCTGCGGCCCTCGCCTTCGTAGATTACAATCTCCGTATCCTCGCCGACCTTTGCGTCGTCATCCGCGAACGGGTCGTTCTCGTCCGCCTTGCCGACAAGCACCCTGACGATTTTTATCGTGTGAGGGTATCTCGGGTTCCTGATATTTGCCTTTCTCATACATCCTTATTTTATAATGTGAGGAAGCGGACAGCCGAACGCCGAAATGTCGGCACGCTTCACGCCATGAGAGGTTATTCTGAACGACGACTTCTTCTTTAACATCGAACCTGGCTCAAGCTCCGCATAGATTGCGTTGGCTTCCGCCTTGAGCTCAGCACGGTCGCGCTCCGACATTTCAAAACCACCTTCCGTATGGCTCCATCCGTTATCGGAGTCGGAAGTGTTGTTCATCTTGCTCGGGCCGAGAACAAGCCATTTTAGAATGTCTGCATAGGCAAGGCGAACATCGGCGGGATTGGCGTCTACATACGCCATGTTTCCGTCCAGCGCTCTTTCAATGAGGATTGTACGCACCGTGTCCTCGGGTATGCTGAAACGTACCTTGCTGAACAGTGCGTCCTCCAGTGTGTGAATTTTATTGCCTTTATCCATAATGCCTATCCTGTCGTTAAATTCAGAGATTGTTTACGCTATCCGTCCAAGTGCAGCCGATTGCAGCTACAGGAGGACGGATAGCTTTTATGTTTAGGCAGCTACGCCTTCGCCCTTCTTGGTGATGTCGATAATCCAACGATACGGGAAGTCGAGCATCGCCGGTACTGCGGCAAACATGAGGTCGGTATGCCACTCCATGTAGTCACCGTTGGCGATTGTAGAGTTGCAGAGCAGACCGAGACCCTTGTTCGTCTGCGCGAACACCTTCTGAACGATGTTGTTTCCGTACTTCTCGAACATCGGCTTGTCAGCAACCTGCTTGCGCTCGTACTCGAAAGCATTACCGGCAGGACGGAGAACGACGATGTTGTCATCCCAGCCCTTAACCTTGACAACCGAGCCGTCGAACTTGAGGTTGCGCTCCTCCTCGTCGATAATCTCGATGCGTGAGATACCCTGGATGTCGGCGAACGCCTTGAGGAACATCTCTGTGTTCACGCCGTAGTCCTCAACATAAGCAACATAGTGGGCCTTACACCAGTTGATGTACAGCTCTTTAATCTGCTTGTTACCAAGGAAGGTGTTGTAGAAGGTGTCGTAGGTCATCTGCCATACGAGGGCAAGGCGGTTCTGACCGAACTCCTTGCGCCACTCGCTCTCAATCTTGCGCATCTGTTCGAGGATGTTGCAGTCTGCGTTAGCCCATTCGAGCTTGCCGCACTTTCTGAAATTCTCCTTCGGAATCGGCACCTTGTGAAGCGGAATCTGGATACCGCGGGCGATGCCTGTATAGTCAAGCTCGCCGGTTGTAGCCAGCTTTGCCACCATGTAGTTCATGGTCATGTCGAGAGAGTCCATCAACTCCTGGGTGTCGTTGCGCCACTGCTTTACGAGGTCGCGGTCGTTACCAAACTCCTCAAACTGCTTCTCGCGGTAGTTGCGCTCCTCTGCGGTTTCCTTGAAGCCGTCGGTAATGAAGTCGGGAATAGTGGCAGAATAAACTGCCAATGCACCCTTGTCCTTCTGGAATGAACCTGCGAGCGGAGCACGGAGGTTGGCGAGCGTTGCAGCGTGCAAAGCGGATGCCTCCACTGAGAATGTAGCCACGCCCTTATGGTTGGTAGGCGTGAGGTCGGGCGCGATAGTACCCTGCGTGAGATACCAGCCGTACTTTACATGGAAGATGTCCTTCGTGTCGATAAACTTCTGCAAGTATCTTGTATTCTCGGGGTCGCTGAAGAAACGCGCCTTTCGGGAATTATTAAAATCAAACTTTGGCATATCTTTTCGTTTTTGTGTTGTGTGTTTTTCCGATTAGTTCTCTGCGTACCACCACTCTGCGTAGCGGCTCTTGTTCATCGCCTCTACAGCCGGTGGGATCGGACTCATGCGTGACTTCCACATAACCACGTCAGTGCCGAGCAGACAGAAGTCGTTGAGGTAGCGCGGAGCATAGAACTTGTCACTGCCGGCAAGTGTATGGAACGGCATGTCAACGTCGCATGGAGCGAAGCAGTTCGGGTTTGTAACCATAGCAGAAACAGTTGCGCCTGCCTTTTCCGCCTCCACGAGAACCGTACCGACGGTAAGGGAGCCGAGAGTTTCTGCGAGTGTAACCTTCCAAACATCCTTGCCGTCCTGCACGTCATTTTCAACCGCAGTAACGAGCACGCCTTTACCCTTTGTCTTGAAGTCCTTCGGGCCAACCATGAGATTGTCACCCACAAACGGAATGTGGTGATAGCCGTCGCGTGTGATGTAGATGGCTGTATCCGCAGCAGCGGTGGTAGCCTTAGCCACCTCATAGCTCTTGAGCACCTTGATTGTGCCGCCGCTGTTGTCCGCAAAACCGAGGCTGTGCTCGATGAGGTCGCCGGCATAAATCTTGGCTGGGCCAGGGAACGGGTTTTTCAGGACACCGCCAATCGGAGGGCGACGGAACGCTTCCTTAACGGCGCCAGGCAGGTCAACAAACACATGACGCTGACCGCCGATAGTCATTTCTGACTGCAAGATTACAGCGCCGGTAGCATTGACTGCACCCTGCGCCATCATCTGTCCGTAGTAATCCTTGTTGTTATCCATAACTTTTTACCTTAAAAATTAAAATGTTTACTTCCCTTGCGGTTCGATGATGTCAGCCCACTCGTCGTCACGGATTGTCTTGCCGCCGCCAGAAGAAGAGCCGCTACCCTTGTGCGGTATCGCGGTGTTGCCTGTAGCACGCTTGAAGTCGGTAGTGTAAATACCCTCTGCCTTTGAAACCAGGTCGATTACATCGGCATCCTTGTCGGGGATTTCAAGTTTGGAGATTGCTGTGTCAAGAAAGAAATCGTTAAGTTCGAGCTTTGCCTTGTCAAACTTATCCTTCAAGCCCTTTCTGACCGCTTCGATTGTAGCGGCTCTTGATGCCTTCTTGTCGCGCTCCTCGTTAGCCTTTTCGAGGGCTTCGAGCTTTGCGAGCAGCTTGTCGTACTTGTCGTCAGACTTGTCTTCCTCTTCCTTCTTGCCGTTGCGCTCCTCCTCTTCCTTCTTGCCGTTGCGCTCCTCCTCTTCCTTCTTCTTGCGTTCAGCTTCCTCTCTGCTTTTCTTAATCTCGTCAGAGACATTCTTGTGCAGATTGCCGTCCATGCGCTTGAGTCGGTTTGCCACCTTGGTGACTATCTTGGCGTTCGCAGCCTCGTCGTCACCAAATTCGTCCAGTACATCATTAAGTTCTTCGTTAATGGTCTTCTGGCTAAGTGCTTTGAACTTGGTGGTATCAACCTCCTTGTTCACCAATGAAAGCAGTTCTTCTACTGTCATATATAAAAGTTTTTGTGTTGGTTTTCGGTAGTTCTTCTACCATTAATGTATAAATATACGTTTTTCTTTCGCAAAAATATGAATAAATATACAATTAACCAAATATTTTCGATATATTTGCATAAATATTTTGTATATATATGCAGAAAAGTTGTTTTTCAGGGTTGAAATTGGATAACGGAGAGCCTGTTTACACTCAAGAGTACATTCAATCACTAAGAGATAAAGACAAGAAGCATCCCGACAGGTTGAAGATTATCGCTCAACGTGGCGGACAGGAGCGTATGCTTGCCATTGATGCTGATATTAAGATAGTCGGAGGCTCGCGAGGCGGGCCACTCGATGAGAATACGATGGTTTTAACGTCCAGGGGTTTCGTTAAAATCAAGGAGCTGAAATATGGGGATACCGTAATCGGTTCGGACGGGAAAGGACATCGTGTTTTGGGACTCCTCGCTTATCCGAAAAGAGATTGTTACGAGATTACACTATCCGACGGAGCGAAAATAACTTGCTCTGACGACCATATTTGGAACGTTTACATTGACGGAAGCAGACGGTGTATGCCTCATCTCGCTTGCGAGATTGAGAAATATATCGCCGACGGATACGACATAACCATTCCGTGCGTCAAGCCAGTGGAATTTGATGAAAGCTACGGACTCGCTTCTATCAGTGAAAGAATGTCTACACTCGAAAGACTTATCAGTAATACGGGAAGAAAGAGCGGCGAGTATTGGTGCAAAAAATACCGCACTTCCAAGCAGGCTACCGACTTTAAGTATTTGGTTGATAGTTTAGGTTCGGTGTGTTATGTGCGGAAAACAGCGAAAAAGAAATGGTCGGTAAGGTTCAATTACAAGAAAAAGGAACTTGTAAGACGTATCGTAAGCTGCAAGAAAATCGGAAAGAGGAATTGTTGTTGCATTGCCGTAGACAACCCGGATGCACTGTTTGTAGTCGAAGACTTCATAGTCACCCACAATTCCAAGTCCTTCTCTTCTCTCATGGAGGTACTGAAAGATATTAAGAATCCAGACTTCCATGCAACAATCCTGCGTAACGAGAAGGATGACCTTCAGTCGCTTGTAACGGACTCGTACAAGCTCTTCTCGCAGTTCGGCACATACAACAAGTCGCAGAATGATATGACATGGAACTTCACCAACGGAGGATGGCTAAAATTCTCATACTACGCAGGCTCGTACCAGGACTTCAAGACCCGCTTTCAGGGCCGTCAGTTCGCATACGTGTGCATCGACGAAGGAACCCAGTGTCCGTACAAGAAGTTCAAGTATCTGCTTACCAACAACCGTAACGCCTCGCAAATCCGCAACCGCTTCTGGATAACGTGCAACCCTGATCCTGAGTCGTGGGTGCGCAAATTCATAGACTGGTGGGTAGACGAGGACGGATACATTATCCCCGAGCGTGACGGAGTCATACGCTACTGCTTCATGGATGGAGATACTCCCGACTCAATCTATTGGGGAGATACGCGAGAGGAGGTTTACGAACAATGCGGAGGTATCATAGATAAGCTGTGGAAAGAAAGCTATGCCGAACTCGGATATACCAAGCTCGAAATGTTCATCAAATCCGCCACGTTCATTCGTGCCGACGTATCGGAAAACATCAAACTTATCTCTACCGACGCGTCATATCTCGCCAACCTTGCACAGCAGGACGAGGAGCAACGTATGCGCGACCTCGAAGCCAACTGGAACTGGAAGTCCGCGGGCGACGATATGATAAAAATGGCAGACCTCGAAGAGATATTCGATAATGCCGTACAGGTGGGAGATGGGGTGCGGCGCGCATCCGCCGACATTGCCTTCACCGGCGGCGACAACTTTGTGATGTGGCTGTGGGAGGGATGGCACTGCAAAGACCTTGTAGTAATGCGACTCGACTCTCAAACGCTCGTGTCTGCGGTGCAGGCGAAGCTGCGTGAATGGGGAGTGGAGGAGTGCAACTTCACTTACGACTTGCAGGGTATCGGTCAGTATTTCAAAGGTTTCTTTGTCGATGCCGTACCGTTCAACAACCAGGCAGCACCTGTCGCTATGACACACCAGGAAGAAAAGGGCATCAAGTTCCTGTACAAAGACCTTAAATCACAATGCGCCTTCCTGTTCTATAAGATGATAAAGGAAAAACGAATCTCGATAGAGTCTTCGCTGCTTGAGCGCAAGTATTCTGGAGACGGATTTGACAAGGTGCCGCTGCGTCAGATTTTACAGAAGGAGAGAAAGATGCTGCGCCGCGACGACAACAGCGACGACAGGGGCTTCAAGCTGCTGCCTAAGAAGATGGCTAAACGCTATGTAGGACACTCGCCCGACTTCTTCGAGTCATGGCTGTACATAATGATTTTCAGCTTAACTAAAAAGAAACACAAAAAGATAAAAGGACTATGGATGCTTTGAACAATGTAAAGGACGTGCGGGAACTGCTCGTCCGAAAGCCGTTTTACGAAGTGACCCCGAAGGGTTATATGAAACACGGAATTATCGACCGGGAGTTTTCCGAGAATGAAGACCCTTGTATGCCTGCGGATGTGCTGTACCGCAACATCAAAACACAGCAGGACTTCTTGCGCGAGTTCTATCCGTCAGGGCACAGGATTTGCGACCCGCAGCAATATCCCGACATCTGGAAGAAGAACCCCGAGACTGGACTTTGGTGCGTGCAGAAAATTCAGCGCACCGCGTTTGCCTTCCAGCAGGTGATTTGGACCAAGCACGTTCTTCATGTGACTGGTAATGACATTCAGTTCGAGCTTGCGGAGGGAACCGAAGAAGGTGGCGAAGAGAAACTACAAGAGCTGCTCACGAAATACAGGAAGGGATGGCTCATGCACGATATGGAAATACGCTTCTTCGAGGCGGTATCCGCATATATGAAGGTTGCAGACTGTGCCATTGTAGGCTATTTCGACGGCGACGGCAAATTCGGAACGAGAACACTCTCATTCGACCGTGGCGACACGCTGTTTCCGAGATACGACCCGCTTACTGGCGAACTGATTGCGTTTGCACGCAAGTATGTAGACTACGACGAAGAAGGAGAGGAGCGCATCGAGTGGGTTGAAGCATGGGATAAGAATAAGTTCTACCGATTGAAGAAGGATTTGTCGGGAGGTACAGCGAAAAACGTAGTCAGAAAGATTGCGTCAATCTTCGGCGCATCCGAATATGCCTGCATCGAAGAGAAACGACACGGTTTCCCGTTCATACCTGTAGCATACGCCCGCAACGAGGACGGCCCTTGCTGGTCTGCCGTACAGCGCAATATCGAGGACTACGAAGAGGCGTTCTCGTATCTCTGCGAGAACAACAAGGCGTACGCCTTCCCGATACTCACGCTTACAGGAGAGGGCGATGAGATTGAGATAAAGGGAGATACCAACGGCGCTGCTAAGACGATCATGATTACCGACACGGACGGCAGGGCGGAGTTCCTCAACGGCACGGACGCGTCAAACGCCTTCGCTACACAGCTCAACAAGTCTTATGACCTTATTTACGAGCTTTCGTTTACCGTAAAGCCACCCGAACTCAAATCGGGAGACCTGCCTGGTGTTGCAATCAAGCTGCTGTATTCTCCGGCCCTCGAAGCTGCCATGAACGACGCGCAGAGATTGCAGCCATTCCTCGACCAGTTGGTGCGTATAACTAAGTTTGGCATCGGAACGGAGAACAACTGCATGGCCTCAATGGTTGCACTGCCGGTCAATGCGTGGATTGAGAGTTATATCCATCAGAACGACACTGAGCTTATCACCAACCTGGCCACTGCGGTTCAGAACAAATTCCTCTCGAAGCAGACTGCTTCTGAGCGCAATTCCAAGTTCTCGAAGAACGACGAGTTTACTCGTATCATGCGCGAGCAGAAAGAGGAAGACCAGCAGGACTTGCTCATCGACATCCAACGCCAGGAGGCGCAGGTCGAGAACAACATCGAGCAGGAGGAAGCGCTTGCAAAAATTAACAATCAGCAGTCGGGAAGCGATGTTAATACAGGTCGCGGCAAGAAAGGTAGGCCCAGAACCGTAGATACGGATCGTTGGGGTAACAGAAAAGATGGCTCTGAACAAAATTGGGCTGACTGGAACAGTAAACATTAAAAAATACTGCATAAAAATACGAATAAATGGATAATGTGAATTTATGGAGTCACGAGAATACGCACTTAACAGAACCAAAGCGCAGATAGCCTGCGAGTCGCGCGTACAGAAGCGGCTGTTTAAGGTTGCCCGTGAGATAGTGTCGCTCGCTTCCAAATACAGGAGGGGAGCGACACTGACAAACGAGAATGGGTTTATTGCAGCCTCACAGCGCATTGCGTTAGGCGTTGCTGACGGAATAGAAAATGACATTGCAGTCTGTGCCAAGACTGCGTGCTCGATATTGAATATCGGCACGGAGAGCACGGAAGCCTTTCTTGTGTCAAAGGTGTTCGGCAGGACATCAATGGAGCGAACCACCAGTTATCTGAAAAACTTTGCGGAGGACATGGTGCGTATGTGCAAGGCCGGCGTATTGATGAAATACACTGACTCGCAGCTCATGTCCGCAATACGTACTGGATATAAAGACCCGTACACCACGTCCGTAATCACGAAGGCAAGAAAGGAGGATATAAACATCGCCACGCCTTCATACGGCAAGGGCGTATTTCATTCGGCGTATCAGAATATCGTCCGCAACGCGCGACAAATGGTCGCCGTCGCATGGGGCAGAGCCGAACAGCAGTACGGCAAGGAACATGGGGCGATAGGCTACTACATCTTTCGAGGAAGTTCGTATCCATGCGCGCACTGCGATGATGAGACGACGTATCTGCACCACTTCGGAGACCCGTTCCCACCGCTGCACTATCGGTGCGTTTGCTATGTTAAATTTGTTTACAAAAAAGAGGAGGAGTAATTATGTCAGAATACACATTGTCTGCCTATATGTACAAGTTGAAAAAGCAGTACAACATGGCGGATATTTCATATCTTATATATGCCGACCTGCGTGCGGCAGGTTGGGGTAAAGGCGACGCATGGAATGTAGCCTTCCAAGGCCAGGGCCTAAACTGGGCCAAAGCTGAACTGCTTCGCGAGATTGAGAAGCTCGAAGCACTCGACTCAGTTCAGGCGCGCATCGCGGATGTACAGGGCACAAACTCGCCCAGGAACGACGAGATAACCGCGGAGGAACTTGCAAAGGAGACTTCAAAGGAATCCATCCTGCGCAAGCTGGTGGCTGCTGAAAAGAAAGCCAAGAAAGGCTCTCCTGACTGGCTGAAGATTGTGTCGCTTGAGGCGGACTATAACAAAATCAAGCAGGATGAGATAGATGTGGAGAACAATACGGTTCACTACTATGTACCAATCAACTATCCCACTTCGTGCAAAAATTGCCTTCTTTATAAAAACAAGAAAGATAAATAAATACAGGAATAGCCTTGCAGTAATCTCTTTGCTGCAAGGCTATTCCTGTTTCTACTTGTACTTCTTGCCGGCAACCTTTTCAAGCGTCGCCATGAACGTTTCTTCAATCAAACTGTCATTAAAGGTCGGCAGAAAAACCTCTTCTGGAAGTGCCTTTCTTTCTGCCGTCTCCATGATGATACGCAGGCCCATTTCGAGAGCATACTTATCTTCGATGATTTTAATGATACACTCTTCCATAACTATCTCTGTTTACTCTTCTTTCTTTGCAGGCAGGTCGTCCTTGATAAAGCTGTATTCCTGCGTCTCTTCCGCGCTCTTCATGTTGGATATGAGGAAGTGCTCCGCAAGGTCTGCTTCCGTGATGCCGTATGTCTCGTAGATAACTCCGCTTGGCGTGCGCTTCTTGTAGAACTTGCAGGAGTTCCACATCACTCTGCCAAACTTTTGCTGTGACGGTATCTCCTTTTCCTCAAGATTGTTATCCTCACAGAACTGTCTGAAGCTGTCATACAGCGTCTTGGCGTTTATCCAAACTGGTATCTCGCCCTTCGTTCCCTTGTCACAGCGTATCTCATACGCCTTTAGCCATGCCAGCACGGGCTGTGTGCCGAGATATGAAAGAATGAGCTGCTTGCGCGAACCTTCCGCAGACGGAAACTGAAACTTACGCTCTCTCAACATACGCTCGCCTTTAAGAACCCAGTTGAACACACCAGAAAGCTCCTCCTTGATAATCTCCGCAGCAAGACGAGGGTTCTGCTTCTCTTTCGGGATGGTAACGTCGAAGCTGACATACTGCAAGCGTCTGATAAAGCCGAGCGTGACATCCTCGGGGAACGGAAGCTCGTTGAGATTGAAGATGAGGTATGGAAGGCTCTTTGACTCCAGTACGTTCTCGCCCAGCTTTCTGTACGGTACAGGCTCGCCGCTTACAAGGCGCTTAAACATACCTGTGTTCTTGCGTCCGAACTTCTTCGGGTCGGAGTCAGAAGACCAGTTGAAGATGGCGTTACGGATAGGGTAGCGCCCTCTCATGCCCTCGTCACCGTCAGCGGTAAGTTCCGCATAGTCCATTTTTGATATGCGGTCTTTGCCGAACAGGGCACACATGACCTCGAAAATAACACTCTTTCCGTTTGCTCCGCTACCGATAAGCATAAGGCACAGCTCTATTTTGTCGGACATCTTTCCTTCATACGGGTTGTATGCGTCACCGCGCTGCACCAAGCCGAGTCCCATGAACATCTGCAAGATGTCACGCGAGTCCTTGTCGGGCAGCACATCAAGCAGAAATCTCTCCCATTTCTTGCACTTCGCTTTCGGATCGAAGTTGTACGGATGATAGTAAGTCACATGATAATGCGGAGAGAATGGCATCGCCGTAGGAGCCACACGCGCAATACCGAAGTCAACGACACCGTTGGCGAACGCCACAACATCGAACTGCGGAACAAGCACGTTGTAGTTCTTGATTGTGTCGATGAACGACTCCTTTCTGATTGTGGAACGACCGAGCACGGGTGCTATGAACAAGTCCTCCATAAGCAACTGGTAAGCCTGCTCCACAACAATCGGCTCCACCACCTCGTATATTTTTCCGTTGAACGTATAGAACGCTCCTGCAAAATATTTTACAGGGCAGTCCTTGGCAAGTTCCCTGATACTCTTGCAAAAGCCCACCAGGAGCCTGTTCCAGCTCTCGCTGTTCACCTTGCCCCAGTCGGTTCTGTACATACCGAAGCCGTACTTCGCGTCTGCACTCAACGCCTTCAACTGCCCGTACAGCGAATCTATCGCCTCACCACTACTTCTTTTCATTCTTCCTTCTCCTTGTGTTTTTCTCTAATTGTGACATCACCTCGCGTCTTTCTGACCCTGCCGCCGTGCAGATAGACGAAAGCCTTTGCCCCCTCTTCGCAATACACTTCCACCTCCGCATTGTCGTACATGTTGATAAACGCTCTCGCAAGGCCGTTTACAAATACAGTCGCCTCGCAGTCATGCCTTACATATATGTCGCCGCAGCTCTTGCCAGAGTAGGTCAGTCCTGCGACGCACTCTCCGTTTAATATCACCGTCGGCTTGTCATCCGCAATCACGTTCTCGTCCACGTACACGCCGTGGTCGTGAATGACATCTCCGAACTCCTTCCGTATCACTTCGCATGACGGAAAGTTGTGCTCTATGCAGAAGTCAATGCCTCTGACAAACTTCTCGACAAGCTCGTCTTTCGACGTGCCGTCGGCCCATTCGTCAGTCCATTGCTGGCACAGACCCAAGCCGACCGCCTCCGACTTCATCTTAGCCGAAAGTTTCTCTGTCTTTCTGTCCGCCATATTTATTTATCGTCATGCTTTGTGTTTCGTTCTATATACTCGCTCATGGCTTTCATCTTTGCCGTCTGGTACTCCGCATCACCGACGACGGTAGTATCAACGAACATGCCGGTAAAGATAGCCTCTGCGTTCTTGCCTTCCGTTCCGTGAGTGCGCCAGTCGCCCTTCTCGTCACGAACCATGCCGAGCGCGTCGATTGCCTCGAACATCGTCGTGCCGATACCGAACTCCACCTTCCATCCGCCGCCGACCGTTTCGACGCAAATGTACGGAAGCGAGCCTCGTGTCAGATGCTTGCGGACATCCTCACGGATACCTTCCTTGTCGCGGAGTTCCTTCAACTCCTGCTTGCTTAGACTGCGCGATTTCTTTGTAACCACAAAATTGCCGCAATATAATTTCTTTCCAAAATCCATATCTATACTTATTTAGTTAAACAATGTTTTTATCCTCTCTAAAGGCATTTCCTTCGCCCATATTCGCATATCAGCGTTGCGTCGCACTTGTTATCGTCTACGTTCTTGCACTTGCTTGTACGCCTAAAATCTTCGGTCGGGAACAGTCGTCTTGCGGCGTTGATGGATGTCGCCTTGTTGTCAGTGCTTTTCTTTCCGCAGTAACTCTTGATAACCTTATCGTGACTTATCCAAATCTCCTTCTGCCAAGTCTTCGGAGGTACAAGATGATAGGGTATCTCAAGCGCAATCAACAGACCTTGCAGCACTCCGAACGTTTCTCCGAACGAGAATGTGGACTTTGCCGACGAACCGAAGATGGCGTGTATCTCCTCCATACAGCACACGCAATTTTCCTCACACACCGTCTTGATGTTTTTCAGAAACAGCGCAATATCGTGATAATCGCGGTCCTGCAAGGAGCAATACTCACGCGTGCCGTCAGGGTGCATTACTGCTATGAAACCCTTTGAGCCAGGGTCTATGCCGATGTATGTCTTGCTTGCCATGTTATTTTACTCCTGTTGAATTAAAACCGTTGTCGCCACGCTTCTTGTCATCATTTTCTTGAATTTTGATGACACCGCTCACAAGTTCCGTATTCGGTATCTCCACAATGCGCATCTGTGCTATCTTTGTGCCGGCAGGGATAAAAATGTCTCCTGACATAAAAGCACCTATACCCAAGGTTTTCACGATTGCTTTCACCTCGCCGGTATAGCCGCTATCTATCAAGCCAAGTTCAACATCGGCATCAATTCGCTTTTCTTTAATGATTTCGCCATTCCACATCTTTTGGGAGGGCATACCTTTTGCAGACATTCCGCTTCTTGGTTGTATAACTGCTGCAAGGTGTTTGGGCAGTTGTATTTTGAAGCCGAGCGGTATTGCATAGCGCTCATAGTCTAGCACTTTTACATCTTCCTTGGTGAACACATCATACGCCGCGTCGGCATCGTGTGCCTTTTCAGGCATCCTGCCGCCACAAAGTTCTATTACTATCTTCTCTCTTTCCATTTTGTTTTTGTTTGTTATTTCTTACCGTTCCACTTTACAAACTCCTCGCAAGCCTCATCTTTGCCCATTACGAACGTGTAGAGGTCTTTGGCGAGGCAATAGGGTGCGCCATCTGCATCCTCGTCCGCAAACATTGCGCAGTCCTTGCACTTATAATGCTTCTTGCGCTTATCTCCTTTCTTAATCATAAGCTGTTCCTATTTACATGAACATTATAATCTTCCTCACTAATTTTGTAAAATTCCGCACTCTCGGAGTAATAGCCGTTACTTGTTCCAAACCATCGAATAGTGACATCCCCATGAAACGTTGCTAAATGATAAAATGTCCAAGTATAAGTATCTTCAATACATTCTTCATCTACAGGATAGTCGTTGTTTAACTCTTCCGCTGTCAGTATTTCCTCATTCAGCAAATCAGCGAAATCACCGCAAATATCATCTATATATACATTCTCGCAACACTCTTGGTAGTGCGTCATAATGTAAAATTCTCCATCAGCTGTTTTGAAAAACAAAGCATCGTTTGAGTCATAATGGCCTCTATCGACACTAACGAGTGTTTTTCCTTTTAGCACATCAATTTCGCGATAGTTTTCAAATCCCAAAAACATAAGCTATTCCTCCTTGTCTTTAATTTCTATAAAATCACCGACTCCCAAACGAGCGTTGTTGATACAATCACATATCCAACCCATGAGGTATGCCTGGTGCTCATTTCTGCCGTTATACATTCTTTCCAAGTCGCACGCATCGTTGATAGACGATAGAATATGATATGCCTCATGGCAGATATTTTTCATAGTCATATCGCTCTTTTTGGGAAAGACAACGAGATTACCGAAGTATTTCCCTGCCTTACTCATACATTCGTCATAAACCATACCTCCGTAGTTTCCTTCGCTCATAGGCTCGCCGTTGTGAACAAGAGGTTCGCCTTTCATGTTGGTAAAGCATTTGTCTATTTCTTCTTCCGATGTATTGTACATCACCCAAAGTTTCCTTGGGTAAATCTGCGGTGTATATTCGTAATATCCTTTCTTCTTCATATCCTCAATATTTATTTGTGCAACCTTCCGATGTGCCACCTTGAGCACAGCTCACAGAAGTAAGGCTTTTCGCCAATAGCTTTCAGCCTCGGGTTCTGATTTAGAAACTCCCATGCCTCACCCTCGGTATCGTAGCCAACCTTCTGCTTCCACGAGTTCCCCTTGCGAGTCCAGTGCCTTGCGTCGGGATGCAGGGTGGAGTAGGGTGCTTTGTTGCGGTATCTGTTTTTGCTCATATCCATTTTATGGTTGTTTCTCCGTTGTAACCTTTCTTCCATACAAACCATGCGTAGCTGACTGCACTGCCGCCGCCATTTCGCATTGCAGCGAACTTGCCGTTCTTTGCGCACAGCACTCTCTTTGAGAATTGCAGTACATACTTAGGTGGCGTGTTCTTATAGAGCCTCTCGTAGCGTTTCTGGCCCTCCAGGAATGTTGTCTTGAGAAACATCACACACAAGCCTCCGTCGGGAAGCAAGTCAAGCGAGTGTTGCACGAACTCCAGTGCGTACTTGTAGGGTGGGTTCGTCAGTATGCACTCGCAGCCGTCGGGCATCGTGTCTGCCTTGAAGAAGTCCTGCACATCGCCGTAACCCCGGTCTATAAGGTCGGTGCTCACGACATCGTGCCCGAACTCAACAAGGCGTTCCGACAAGCATCCAGTACCACAAGCACACTCCCAAATCTTCTTCGGCAGCTCGAAGTTGCGGACAAGTCTGTCAATCGCAACAGGGCTCGTAGCGTAGAAATCGTGCTCCTCACGCTCCTTGTCCGTGTGGTTGCTCGCACCGATTGTTATGAAGGTGCTCTTGCCGTTTCCGCTCCAGTCCTTAGTCATTACTCAACCTGTTTGTAACCCAAATTATTCAGTGTTCTGCGGATAAAATCCATTCCCTTCTGATAGACGAGGGTCTTGATGCTGATTTTCACACCGTCATGCGTCGTGTATTTCTGTTCTATCGTGCGGAAATATCCACAGTCAACATACTTCTGATATGGGAGATTGTTCCACATGAGTATTTTCGCGTTGCGCAGAATTTCAAACAACTTGTTTCTGCCGATGTTTTTGAAGTGGAGTGTATTCGCAGCAGCCTTGATGTCGATGGCGGTCTTGCTTTCAGCCACTGCTTCAAAGAACTCTACTTTCGGCTTCTGCATCTCAAGCTGTTTCTGCTGTGCTTCTATCTGCTCCTGCTGCTTGGCAGCAAGCATAAGAGCTTGGGAGAACGTCTGCGGAACGCCCGAACTCTGACGTATCTGTTGTTCCATGGCGTTAAAGGCGTTCATATACTCCAACTTAAAAGCCAACGCCTTCGCACCGGTAAAGCCCATAGCCAACAGAGTAAAACCATCCCTATTCATCACGTAGATAGGCAGCTTCTTCACACCGCCACCAACAGGCATCGGCTGTTCCACCTCCGTAAGGGAAAACATCTTCGCAAGTTGCTGGTTCTCAACGAAAAGGGATTTTTCCCCTGTCGTAAATAAACTTTTTATAGCTTTAAGAACGTCGCTATGCTCCTTGCCAAACTTCTCTGCAACAATCACACTTGTCGTCAGAGCTTGGTTATCGTTGCTTCTAAATACAATCTCTTGCATATTGTTAGATTTTAAGTTACAATTACTTTTTGTCATTTATTGTTTCCACTCGCAGCTTGATGTGTTCATGCGAATTATACCAGGCGCATCTTTCCTCTGCCGGAGCATTTTCTATTGCTTCAACAGACTTTCTGAATGCTTCGCACGCCTCTTTGTCTGAAAGCCCCAATTTTCTTGTAGCACTAAAGAACAATTTAAAGAAAAGCTCCATTCCGCTTTCTTTGAGGTCTAAAACAATCTTCGGCATATCACTTCCTTGTTTTGTCAAGTTCCATAATTGTAAGTATCGCATAGTTCGCAAGGTCAAGCAATGAGTCTCTCATACTCTCGCCCTTCACCTTCGCCTCGTCAGACATCAGCGACTTCACGCGCTTCAACTTCTCTGTCATGTGCCCGTAGGCGTATGTCATGCCGCACTCCGCAAACAATTCCGAGAAGCTATTGCCGTAGTCGTGGTTCTTCGCTTTGAAGGTGTCGTACATGCCATCGGTAATGTCGCGGAACGCATCGGCATCTCCAGTTGGCTGTTCAGTAAACGCGGAAAGCTTTGAAAGAACGTCAATCGGATCAAGGGAACATCCGTAATGCTCCATACGGTATTTTTTCCCGCCGCTACGACTGCCACCCCAAAAGGCGTTGTACGCCCAGTTGTTTTTCGGAATCTCTGCACTGAAAATGAGGTAGAGATTAGCGTCGATGGCACGTATTCCGCGTTGCATCACGTCGCCCAGGGATATGTAGAGCGGTTTCTTTCCGATCGCATCGCTGCGAACCTTGATGTACTCGCCGACCCATGCGCAATGCGGGTCTTCCTTGTCTGCTAAGCTTATCAGCTTCGGACCGCCGCACACCTCGAAAAGCGGTACTTGGAGCGTTACATAATTTTTGTCTCCGTGCGGAGTTTTCAGCGTTGTCAGATACTAGATGGATTCACACATATCCGTGGTACCTTGATGCTTACGCTCGATTTTGTTGTTGGGCATCCTAAACTTCAAGCCCTCCTTAATGTCCTCTCTGTTAATCATTGTTACTCCTTTCTTTGAACGGCACCCATATCTCCTCCATCTCGCGCAGCGCAAGCTTGTAGGCGGCTATATCGTCCTCCGTAGGGTTGTTATTGCTGTGATAAACAACAAGAGCACCCTCACCGGCATACTGCACCTTTGGTATAGGGCATTTCAGCAAACGCTGCAAATCATCCAATAACTCCTGTTTCATACCTTTGTCTTGTTTGTTTCTTCTTTTTTCTTTGTAATGTCTGACATATAGTCATATATCATTCTCGTCATGCCATTGCACCAGTCGTCAACAAACGGGTCTGCTTGCAGAAGCGGCAACTCCTTGAAGTCACTCTTGAACCAATTGGAGAACTGCAACAAGACATGGCGCATCGTAGCCACATCCGCCGCATTGTCCATCGCACGGGTCAGACCGTCGCAGGACTCGTTTGTCTTAGACTCATAGGGGGTGCTGAATGGCTGCACGTCCACTACCTCTTTCTTCTCTTTCTTGAAAAATCCCATAATTAACATTCGTTATATAATTGATAAAGCGGATATGAGAGCATACATACAAGACCCAGTACCATAAATCCAGCTACCAATGACTTGGTGAATGCAGCCGTTACGGCAGAAATAGAAAACACTATCACTCCGAATACCATCAACAACATGAAACGCCTGCGCCATCTGCGACGCTTAATCCTCGCCATCTTTTCCTCCTCCAACTCTTTTTCAAGTCTTTCCATGAGGTTTTCCATTCCGTTTCCCATACTTTTACAATTAATTTTACTACTTTTGCATCTAATAAAACCAGTCCGTAGAGACGGTCAATTCCGATTAACAGAAAATGAACGATTTATGTAGGTTCCAAATGCAGCCAAATCCCCGATAAACACGGGGTTTGTGTAGGTAGTGTATGATAAGGTTCTCAACCCCTATCCTCACATGCCTCTGAAACGAAGGTACAAAATAAGTCCTACAATCATGCACAAACTCCCGTAAATACGAGGTTTTTGGTGCATTTTTATCCTACACCGAGTGTATAATAAATATACATAGCTATTCGGCGACAAAGAGACGTTCCACTTCCCAGTTTCGACCGCCAGGAAGTTAATAAAACTGAATATACATAAATATACAAGTTTATAGTTTTTAACAAATGAGAACATAAGTTTACACTTAACCAAAAATCGGAAGAAAAAATTTTTAAAAGAGGTGACTATGCTGACAAATAGCCAATTCTCAGGGGGGCGCACCCTGTTTTCTTTATATTATATGCAATAATATAACGTTAATAAGTGTTAAACGCACATTTTATGTTTCACGCTTGCCTAATATTATATAAATTTGTAACCGCTTAAAAATTTTTTCTTC
>NZ_JAHQUY010000098.1 GCF_019052365.1 Leyella stercorea | reverse complement strand
ACGACAAGCCCATTGGCAGAATTAAGTATGCACTAAATTAATTCCGCCAACAGGTAATGTATGGATAATCCTATCTTTTGTGCAGAGACTAATAGACAAGAGACTAAGCACGAAAGCGTGAATAATATAACCCTTTTCATATTTGTACAGAATAGAAAGAAAATATTAAAGAGTAGGCACTCCAATTAAAAAGAGTGCCTACTCATGTAATATGCAGTCGTTGTTGATTAGCAATAGACTACGACATTAGAGAACAATAATGACTGTTCCATCTTTGGTAATAATAACGACAGGACCATTTGATGGAGTTGCTTGGAACGTTGTTGTTGCCTTAATGTTGTTTACTACTGGTGAAGATACTTCAGCCGCACTTGCTTGACTTGGCATGCATATAGCACCTAATGCCAAAGCCATAGAAAACAAAAACTTTTTCATGTTTTCTCCTTTTTAAATGTTATACATGTTGCGGAGGTATAAACCTCTTTGTTTTCGATTGCAAAAGTACAAAAAAAATGATTGATAGAACTTTTTGATGGTTATTTTAAACTGAATTAAACTTATTGACGGTAAAATTAAATCTGATTAAACATTATGCTGCTATTTTGTAAGGAAACTGGTACTTTTTGTAACATGTCTTTCGGTTTGATGTTTTTTGGGAAATTAAAATCTTAGATTCATTATTTTTTTGTATTTTTGCAGCCGAAAAGAGTTGTTAGGCAGCAAACGTATGCAGATAGCAGAATTTAGGACTGTTGCCAAATCATTACCTCTATTGAGGTGAAAGACTCATAAATAGCTCATTTTAAGCTATTCGGCAGTTTTTAGCGTAATTTTTTCAGAAAAAAAGGATATATAGCCCATCATACAAAACAAGGCTATATATCCTTTCTTCTTTACTTTGTCTCTATCTCTTCCTTCATGTCGATGAACTGTCGCTTGCTGTCGTAGAATTCGTACTGCAGGAAAGCGAGTTTCTGTGAGGGAACGATGTGTACTCCCAGTCCGTATTTCATCTGCCACTTTCTCTTCAGCGAGAAGAGTCCCTTGTTGATGTAGGCAGCCACGTATGGGTGTACGTGCAGATAGAATGTCTTTATTCCAATCTTGTTGACAAGCCTGTCAATCTTACTTTCAAGCTGGTCGGTGAAGATGATGCTCGACTTTATCTTTCCCTTGCCGAAGCAGGTGGGGCATACCTCTTCCACATTCACATCCATAGCCGGACGTACGCGTTGGCGTGTAATCTGCATGAGTCCGAACTTGCTCAGAGGTAGAATGTTGTGGCGGGCGCGGTCTTTCTGCATGTTCTTGCACATGCGTTCGTAGAGCAGCTGTCGGTCTTCGGCGAGGTTCATGTCGATGAAGTCAACAACGATGATGCCTCCCATGTCGCGCAGTCGCAGCTGTCTTGCCAGCTCGTCTGCGGCTCCGAGGTTCACGTCCAGTGCGTTAGCCTCTTGTCCGTTGTCCGAGTGCGAACGGTTGCCGCTGTTCACGTCTACCACGTGTAGGGCCTCCGTGTGCTCGATGATAAGATAAGCGCCGTGCTTGTAGTTGACGGTTTTGCCGAAGCTGGATTTAATCTGCTTAGTTACGTTGAAATTGTCGAAGATGGGAACTGTTCCTGTATACAACTTAACGATGTTTGCTTTCTCTGGGGCGATGAGTGAAACATAGTTTTTAACTTCGTGGAAAACATTCTCGTCGTTGACGTATATGTTTTCGTAGGTGGGATTGAACAAATCCCTTAATAATGCTACAGCTCTACCTGTCTCTTCGAAAATCAACTGTGGACGTTTCTGGGTTTTCTGCACCTTTACGAGTGCGTCTTCCCATCTCTTTGTCAGAACCTTTAGTTCTGCATCCAGCTCTGCTACGCGTTTGCCCTCAGCTACAGTTCTCACAATGACACCGCAATTCTTCGGCTTGATGCTGTTGATGAGTTGTTTCAGTCGCGCGCGCTCTTCTCCGCTTTTGATTTTTGTCGATACCGAAACTTTATCGCCGAAAGGCATGAGTACGAGGTAGCGTCCTGCGAAGCTTAGTTCGCCCGTAAGGCGCGGACCTTTTGTAGATATCGGTTCTTTCACAATCTGAACCAACACCTCCTGTCCCACGGTGAGTGTGCTCTGTACGCTTCCGTCCTTTCTGAGGTCGGGCAGCTTTGTAGCCTTGGCAAAAGGATAAAGTTTCTTTCTGTCGCTTTGTACCTGTTTGAGGTACTTTTCGTAAGAATTGAATTGGTTGCCTAAATCAAGATAGTGGAGAAAGGCATCACGTTCGTAGCCCACGTCAACGAAACTTGCGTTCAGTCCAGGCATGAGCTTTTTTACTTTTGCAACATAGATGTTTCCAACAGAGAATGATACAGACCTTGGCTCAGTCTGATATTCCACGAGTCGCTTGTCTTCGAGCAGCGCAATGGAAATTTCATTCTGTTGTACATCGATTACAACTTCGCTGGTCATTTCTCTTTTGTTTTTCTGAATTTAGGTACTTTCTTTAATTTTGATATAAAAGCATGGGGGCGCATCAAAATTATTGCTGATGCAATGGGTTTTTGACGCGCCCCCATATCGGAACTGACCCTTATGGGCAGGCTTTCTTACTTGCTCTTATGTCTGTTCTTGCGTAATCTCTTTTTACGCTTGTGAGTAGCCATCTTGTGTCCCTTTTTTTTCTTTCCGTTTGGCATAGCTTTAAATTTTTTGTTGTTTAATATTAATATTAATGATGTTTTCTTTCCTTGTTCAAATGAATGCGGGTTGGGGTTTACTTCTCCATAGTGGCGTTTTTCATCTCCTCAATGAAGCACTTAGCCGGCTTGAAGCTTGGCTGATCGTGTGCGCCGATTTTCATTGTTGTCTTCTTGAGTATGTTTCTCGCTGTCTTAGCGGCGCGATGCTTAACGATGAAACTTCCAAATCCACGCAGGTACACATTCTCTTTCTTTGTCAACAAACTGTTTTTGATATTCTCCATGAAGCTTTCTACGACTACTGATACGTCTTTCTTCTGTAATCCGGTGCTTTCTGCAATCTTGTTGATGATATCTGCTTTAGTCATTTGAATGTATTATATTATTATTTCTTTTGTTATTACCTTTTACTAAGGACGTGCAAAGATACGAGTTTTTCGTGTTATACGAAAATTTCTTGATAACTTTTTTGAGTTATTGCGCAATATTTGCCCTCCGAACTCATTAATTTTCACGTTGTTAAGCATCGGGTAGGGCAGGAAAGGGCTTTCGCGTGCCGTAAGTTCTACTTCATTTCCGGCACAATGGCGAAGAATTCGGCGTCTTCTGCGGTGCGGTTTTCAGCGCAATGTGTATGTCCGCACGGGCAGTAGTGAACCTCTCCGGCGCGCACGGTCTCTTCTTTTCCGTCGCATACGAAGGTTATCTCACCTTTTATTATATACATCACCTCGCAGTTGCCTTCGTGTGTGTGCATACCTATAGAGCTTCCTGGTGTCAGTATGTTGCGCATTATCTTCACCTTGCCGTCGTCGGCTGCGCGCATGATGAGCTTGCCGTTGCCGCCCTTGAAGTTCTCCACTACTTTTTCTTCTGTTTTCTCAAAATCGATAATCATATTATACCTCCTTGTTTTAAATATGAATCTTTTAGGCGTGATGTTTTGCCTGTTTTTTCTTTAAGAGCACGTTCAGCGAGCATATTATCGTAGCCACAACGAGCAGCGCCAGCGCCACCTGTTCTGCCGACTTCACCGCCGTCGTAAGCTGCCATCCTGCGGCGATGCCGAGGAAGAGTCCGCCGTCGCTCGAGAGGAAGTAGGTGCTCTCGGCTGTCGAACGCTGGCAGTGGTCGCAGCTGTTGAGCAGCTTGTAGAGCTGTTCTGACGAGCTGAGCGCTATGCCGAATCCGAAGAGCATCGGCTTCAGGGTAGCGTCGAACACGTCGTCGTGTGCGAACATTGCGAGAATAGCTATTATCGCCAGTGCGTTTCCTACGGCTGAGGCGAAGCGTGCGTTCTTTACGGCTGGTATGTGCAGCGCGAGCGCCGCCACTACGAAGCCCGCCATCACCGACGAGCAGAACTCCACCGTCATGCGTGTTGTCATCATTATGCCGAGCGCCGCTGTGATGAGCGCTATTACGAGTGCTATCGTTGCGCCGCGCGGCAGGAAGAAACGGTCTATCGAAACCAGATGCACACCCTCCTCAGGGGCGCGGAACGGGAAGTTCACGCACATCACGAGCACGGCTGAAGCGAGCGACATTGCTGCTCCGACTATGTAGAACAGCGACCCGTGCAGCTCGTCGCGCAACAGCAGCGCCAATATCGGGCCTATTATCACCGTCAGTCTTGATATCCATATTGCCGTATAGTTGGCGTCGGTGCGGTGGCACGATTCGGTCTTGTCTATGAGTAGCGTGCACGAGAGTACGCGCTTGGCTGTGCCGAATACGGCGCCGCTCGCGAAGCATACTGCCAGAAGCGTGTATTCTTCTATCTCGCGCACAATCGGCTGCTCTCTAAACTCGAACGCTGAGAGTCCGAGGATGGTTGCGCCGAGGCATATCGCCGAAATGAAGAACACCTTGTTGCGGCGGTAGTTTTGTATTAGCCAACTGCCGAAAAAGCCTGATATACAAACGCCTATGATGAATACGACGATTGTAAGACATGCCAGGTAGCTGCTTGCGTGGTCCTCTGTAGTGAGGCGGAATGGCAGCAGCGGTATGGTCATGTAGCACGATATGCACAACAGCAGTTCGGCTATTGTGAGGAGTGTGAACTCGCGGTTCCACAATCGGTTGTAAGTGGGTGTGTATTGAGTGTCCATGTCTTAGTATGACTCGTTCTCGTTAGGGAAGTCCGTCGACTTTACGTCTGCAACGTATCTGCCTACGGCGTCGGTTATGATAGAGTGGAGGTCGGCGTACTGGCGCAGGAACTTCGGCTTGAAACCCTTGTTCATGCCGAGCATGTCGGCATATACGAGCACCTGTCCGTCGCATTTGTTGCCAGCTCCGATGCCGATGGTGGGGCAGCTTACGGCTGCCGTAACCTTCTCGGCGAGGTCTGCCGGTATCTTCTCGAGCACAATGCTGCAGCATCCTGCCTCTTCGAGCGCCTTTGCGTCGGCTATGAGCTTCTCTGCTTCAGCCTCCTCCTTGGCGCGCAAGCCGTATCCGCCGAACTGGTGAACGCTCTGCGGAGTGAGTCCGAGGTGTCCGCATACGGGTATGCCCGCAGCCACAATCTTCTTGATCATCGGAGCTATCTCTGCTCCGCCTTCGAGCTTCACGCCGTCGACGCCAGCCTCCTTCATGATGCGTACGGCATTGCGTATGCCGTCCTCTTCTGATATCTGGTAGCTGCCGAAGGGCATGTCGCACACCACGAAGGCGTGCTCTGTAGCGCGAGCCACGGCGCGCGCGTGGAAAATCATCTCGTCAACGGTGATGGGGAGTGTCGTGGCGTTGCCGTGCATCACGTTCGATGCAGAGTCGCCAACGAGTATTGTGTCGATGCCAGCTTGGTCGAGAATCGATGCTGTGGTGTAGTCGTAGGCTGTGAGCCATGAAATCTTCTCACCACATTTCTTCATTTCAAAAAACAGGGGTGCAGTTACTTTTTTCTTACTTGAACTTAAATATTCTGCCATTTCTAAATGTTGTTGTATTTCAAATATCGGGCAAAATTACAACAATTTACGTAAATGGCAAAGCGAACACCGCTTTATCTGCACTTTTTGTACCATTCTACGAGGTTTGCGCGCGGCACTCCTTGCCCTACCATGGCGTCGAGGTCTTCGCGCGCCTCCTTCTTGCGACCCGTGAGCAGGCGCACGTTGGCGCGGTTCAGACGGTAGTCGGTGTTTTTAGGGTCGAGCTCTATGGCGCGTGTAAAGTCGTACTCTGCCGGCGTGTACATCTTGCGCTCTATCTCTATTCCGCCTCGCGCGGCGTATGCCACGGCGTTGTTCGGGTGCTGTGCCACCAGTGTGTTTATCTGGTTGAACGCCTCGGTGGGTCGGTTGTCTTTCTGGTTGAGCAGCGCCAGACCCAGCATCGCCTCGAAGTGACCAGGCACTATGCGCAGCAGGTTCTCGTAGTCGAGACGTGCAAACTTGTATCTGCCCTGTCGTTCGTTGACGTATGCGCGGTAGAACAGCGCGGCGATGTTCTTCTCGTCGCAGCGCAGCACGAAGTCGTACTCCTCCTGGGCGTAGCGCCATTGCTCCAGTTCGATGTTCCAAGCCGCCTTCTTCATGCGCAGCTCGAGCGAGTCGGGGTGGAATGCCAGCACCTGCACCGCTGCCGAAAGGCTGTCGCGCAGGTCTGAACGGGTTTGTGCAGTGGCACCGTTGGCGGTTGCGATGCCGAGTATAAGTGCTAAAATCAGTTTTCTCATATACATATATAATAATGTGTGTGCTTCGGGTCTCCTGTTGCAGCCCTTTCGGAGCGTCTGCCCAAGGCTTCGGGAAACTTGCTGCGAAATTATACAGAATAATTCATGCGTGCAAGTTTTTTATACATTGTTGTTTTGTTGTGTAAAATAATTAAGTTTATTTGTCGTTTCTTCGGTTTCTCTCGTCGTGCTCCGTACGGAATCCGATCGGATTGCGTACGCCGTCCGATCAGATTGCGTCCGCCGTCCGATCGGATTGCGTTCGCTGCACGATGACTTTTCTTAAGGCTTCAGGGGGAAACCACTAACCACTTATAGGGTAAATCCTACGCTCTAATATGAAAATTCCCTTGCTTTTATGTTTTCTTTGGCGTAACTTTGCAACATCAAAAAACAACAGTTAATAACTTAATAGCTTACGATTATGAAAAGATTAGTATTGACACTCGCCGTAGCTCTCGTGACGGCACTCTCTGCAAGCGCACAGCGACTCGCCAATATTCAGGTAGAGGCTCGTTTCATAACCGACAAGATGGTTCTCGAACTCGGACTCACGAATGTGCAACGCAACAACATCATGCGTCTCAACCTCGACTATCTCGACGCTATCAACAGCTATCGCGACTTAAACGGCAGGGCATGGAAGTATCGCAACAAGGAGTTGCGCCGCATGATGAGCGACAGCCAGTGGAGACGCTATCGCGAGGCTTACTACTTCTACCAGCCTATAAGCTGGCGCGACAACGCCTACGTACACAACATCTACACCAGGTATCCAGAAAGAGTGGTTGTCGTACATGAGTCGTGCAAGCCCTGCAAGCACCACAAGCATTACGAGTCGTGCAAGCACCACAAGCATCACAAGCACGACAAACATTACAAGCACCATAAGCACGACAAGCACGACAAACATTACAAGCACTATAAGCACGACACGCACCATAAGCACGACAAGTATCGTAAATACGATGATGACGACCGGTATAAGAAGCACCCGTTCGGAAGTCGTCGTTAGTAAAAAATGGTTAAAAAAACATACGCAATAACTCTTGATTTATTCATAACACTTAACTTTACCCGTTGGCGGAATTAATTTAAGTTGATAAATATGAGTAAAAAGTTGCA
>NZ_JAHQUY010000097.1 GCF_019052365.1 Leyella stercorea | reverse complement strand
GCTTACTTTTGGGAAAAACAGACCCGAAGTCCAGTTTTAAAGGACTTCGGGCAGGGTTTTTATTCTCTTTGGAGTTTTAGCGGACAGCAATATAAAAAGATAAAACGAAGGATACAATGAACGCATTAGAAACTGTAGAGCGTCTGAAACAACGCTTCCCAAACGAGCCTGAATACATCCAGGCAGTGAGCCAGGTACTCAGCACTATTGAAGAAGAGTACAACCGTCACCCCGAGTTCGACCGTGCAAACCTTATAGAGCGTCTTTGCATACCCGACCGCATCATTTCGTTCCGTGTGACATGGGTAGACGATAAGGGCAACGTGCAGACCAACATGGGCTACCGCATACAGCACAACAACGCCATCGGTCCGTACAAGGGCGGCATCCGTTTCCACGCTTCGGTCAATCCCTCAATCCTTAAGTTCCTTGCTTTCGAGCAGACGTTCAAGAACTCGCTCACCACGCTGCCTATGGGCGGAGCGAAGGGCGGTTCCGACTTCTCGCCGCGCGGCAAGAGCAACGCTGAGGTTATGCGTTTCTGCCAGGCGTTCATGAACGAACTCTACCGCCACATCGGTCCCGACGAGGACGTTCCGGCAGGCGACATCGGCGTAGGCGGTCGCGAGGTGGGCTACATGTTCGGTCAGTACAAGAAGCTCACACACACATTCGTAGGCGTGCTCACCGGCAAGGGCCAGGAGTTCGGCGGTTCGCTCATACGTCCTGAGGCTACCGGCTACGGCAATGTCTACTTCCTCGAGAACATGCTCAAGACACGCGGCATCGAACTCAAGGGCAAGCGTGTGCTCGTAAGCGGTTCGGGCAATGTGGCTCAGTATACTGTAGAGAAGCTCATACAGCTCGGCGCCGTGCCCGTAACGCTGTCCGATTCGGACGGCTACATCTACGACCCGGACGGCATCGACGCAGAGAAACTTGCTTACGTGAAGGAGTTGAAGAATGTTGAGCGTGGTCGTATCCGCGAGTATGCCGAGGAATACGGCGTGAAGTATGTAGCCGGTGCGCGTCCTTGGAGCGAGAAGGCCGATATAGCTCTGCCTTCGGCTACACAGAACGAAATCGACGGCGACGACGCACGCACACTCGTAGCCAACGGTGTGTTCGCCGTGAGCGAGGGCGCCAATATGCCTTCTACGCCAGAAGCTATCAAGGTGTTCCAGGAGGCAGGCTTGCTCTATGCTCCTGGCAAGGCTGCAAATGCGGGTGGTGTGGCAGTTTCGGGTCTCGAGATGAGCCAGAACTCAGAGCGTCTGCGCTGGTCGAGCGAGGAAGTGGACGCTAAGCTCCATAATATAATGAACGAAATTCACGCCAACTGCGTGAAGTACGGTACGCAGCCCGACGGCTATGTCAACTATGTGCGCGGCGCAAACGTTGCTGGCTTCCTCAAGGTAGCCAAGGCAATGATGGCGCAGGGCATCGTATAATAAAAAAAGAATGTACAACTAAATATAGTGCGTTCTGCCTACGGTCATAATGCTTATCTTCACATCCTCAGCCTTAGCCAGCTCATTGGCGCAGGCTGCGATTGTGGCGCCGGTGGTTATGATGTCGTCCACAAGCAGAACGTGCTTTCCTCTTATAGCATCGGGACGGAGCAGCGTGAAAGCACCTTTCACGTTCTTCGTACGGTCGGTGTGCGTCAGTTTGGTCTGGCTCACGGTATATCGCGACCTCTCCACGATGTTGTTCTGAACCTTAATACTTGATATATCACCAATGCCGCGTGCGATTTCTTGGCTCTGATTGTAGCCACGTTTTCGTTCGCGGCGTTTATGTATAGGCAGCGGAATAACCATGTCTATGTCGTCGAACACTCCGTAGGGCATAAGCGAGTTAGCCATATATTCTCCGAACCACACGCCGATGTCCGGCTCGTTGCCGTATTTCAGTTTGTACATGAGCAACGAGCTGTACGCCCCCGGATGGTAGTACGTCAGAGCCGTAGCCCTTTCTATCGGCATACGGCCCCAAAGCATACGCGCCGTGATGTTGTCGTAAGGCGAAAGGCAGTCGTCTGTTAATGGCAACTTTCTTGCACAACTCAGGCACACTATCTTCTCGTCTTCTGCAAGACGGCATCCGCACAGCTTGCAGCGGCGTGGGAAAAACGTGTCCAACCACATATCTTTATTGTCGTTTCATGAATGTTCCGAGGCGATGGCTCACGCCCTTCTTGTTGAGTGAGCGCAACACATACATGCCGTCGGGGAGGTTCTTCACGCTTGCAGACGCGCCGTACAGATAGGGAAGCACGGCTATGGCGCAGCCCAGCTGCGATTCTACGAGCAGAAACTCCGTGTCTGCCATACATGCCGCAGCCGGCACCTCTACGTTCTGTCCGTCGCAGGCAAGCAGCGTCTTGCCGAACGCTGCGTTGTCGCTGCCGTCGGCGTAGAGCAACTCGCCGGCGCCGGCTTCCTGCAGCGGTTCGCTCTCGTTGCCGTATCGGTCTACGGCGCAGATGGCGTAATGCAGATGCTGATTGCGCGGCACAATCAGCTCGCGGCTCTGTCTGCGCACAGCCAGTATGTTGCGTGCGTCGTCGGTGTTCACTGGGCTTTCTGTCGATGCGTACACGTTGAACAACATCATCGTGGTGTCTTTGCTGTTGTGCTGCCACGAGAGTAGGGTGGTGTTGTCGGCGCGATCCTCACGGCGCAGGCTGTAGGCGCTCTGCGGGCGCTCTGCCGACTGCCACGTCATAGGCGGAACGAGCGACGGATACAGACAAAGCTCGTTCTTCGCAAAGCGGTATATGCCTTTCGTGTCGTCGGTGAAGAACTTGGAGCGGAAGTAGGCGTGTCCTAAGCCGTTGTTGCGCAGAAAGCCCAACTCGCGTGTGATGTCGCTCAGAGGCCAGTTCTTTTCGCGTGGCGACATGAAGTAGATGCCCAGACCCGGCACCACGATGCGTCCGTGGCTGCGCTCCTTCCAGTCGAGAGCGAAAGGGAAGAAGTTGTTGTCGCGGAAGTACATCATCGGGAACAATTCGTCCATCAGTCCGTCGCGCAACCATGCTACGGCGTCCTGGCACACCGTCTCGTAGGCGTTCCATCCGTGACTCCAATAGCGCTTCGTGTTGTAGTATTTGCCAACCGGCGAGCAACTCATCTTCACCCACGGCTTCAGACACTTCACCTGCTGCGAAATGGCGCGCACGATGCGTGTAATGTTCCTGCGTCCTTCGTCGTGCGACATGGTCTTGAGTTTCGGCAGCTCCTCCGGATAGCGTATATAGTCGAGGTGAATGCCGTCGATGTCGTAGCGGCGTGTCACTTCGGCGCAGATTCTTGCAAGATAATCGGCTGTCTGCTGCGTCTCCGGATTCATGTATCCGTAGCCCTTAATCTTAATGATATTGCGCTGCATCTTCTTGCGAAGCTGCTTGCATCCCAGTCCGTCCCACTTGCCTAACGGCATTGTCACTATCCAGGCGTGCAGTTCCATGCCGCGTCGGTGGCACTCGTCGATGGCAAACTGCAGCGCGTCGTAGCCTGGCGACACGCCCGGACGACCCGAGAGGCAACCATCCCACGGTTCAATGGCTGAAGGATAGATCACCGTTCCGCGAACGCGAGTCTGCAGCAGCACGGTGTTTATGCCCGCCGACTGCAGCTGGTTGAGTATACGGCGCAGCTCGTTCTTCTGTTTCTCTATGG
The DNA here is from genome assembly GCF_019052365.1 of Leyella stercorea. GTDB lineage: Bacteria > Bacteroidota > Bacteroidia > Bacteroidales > Bacteroidaceae > Prevotella. The sequence goes on along the minus strand of NZ_JAHQUY010000097.1, from coordinate 3,867 downwards.
ATGTAGAAGTCTGTGCGTAGGAGTGGGGCCAGTCGATGCCGCCTATTGTCGTGAGCCAGACGGCACGCACCTCGTGCTTGGGCGCTATGCGGTTCTGGTCGAATGAGTCGGAAGTGTATGCTGCGATGCGCAGCGAGTAAATAAAAAACAATAAAAGTATATAAAAGTGCTTCATTTTCGGTTTCCAATCTGTTGTTTATTGAACACAAAGGTAGTTATATTTTTCCGTTTGTCAAATATATTATGTACTTTTGCATTATAAATACTTTGCTTATGAAAAAGAAATTAATGACAATTGCCCTGGCGCTTCTCACAACTTTAGGAGCCCATGCACAGTTTGAAAAAGATAAAGCTTATGTCGGTGCGTCGCTTACCGGTCTCGACCTCAGCTACAACGGCACAAAGAAACTCAATCTGGGTCTGCAGGCAGACGCCGGCTACTTCCTTGTGCAGGACTGGATGCTTAAGGGATTGGTAGGTTGCGATATTTCGTCGAATGACGATGTAGACACCAAGTTCACATTGGGCGTAGGCGGACGCTACTACTTCGAGCAGAACGGCATCTTCTTGGGCGCAAGCGCAAAATATGTACACGCCGGAAAGCACTATAACGATGTTATGCCAGGTATAGAGGCGGGCTGGGCTTACTTCCTCAACGGCAGCGTTACCATCGAGCCGTCTGTCTACTACGACCAGTCGTTCAAGTGCCACAAGGACTTCTCAACCTTCGGCGTTCGTCTCGGAATCGGCATTTATCTCTTCAATAAATAATGGAGGGAGCGTACCCATCGCAACTGCTTGAAAAGGCAGTGTGCGAGTTTTCGAAGTTGCCCGGCATAGGTCGCAAGACAGCCTTGCGACTTGTGCTCGACTTGCTGCGCCGCACCGAAGATGAGGTAGACGGATTCGCTACTGCTGTGACCCGTCTGCGCAAGGAGGTGAAGCACTGCAAGGTTTGCCACAATATCAGCGACACGGACGTCTGTCCGATATGCTCCGACCGACGCCGCGACAGCACGTCGATATGCGTTGTCGAGAACATTCGCGACGTGATGGCTGTGGAGAACACGCAGCAGTACAACGGACTCTACCACGTGCTCGGCGGAATAATCTCGCCTATGGACGGCGTAGGCCCGAGCGATATAGAGATCGACTCGCTCGTGGAGCGCGTTGCGGCAGGCGGAGTGAAGGAGGTGATACTGGCGCTCAGCTCTACAATGGAGGGCGACACCACTAACTTCTACATTTCGCGCAAACTTGCTGGCTACGACGTTGTGATAAGCGTCATAGCGCGCGGCATCTCCGTAGGCGACGAACTGGAATATACCGACGAAGTGACGCTCGGAAGAGCGATACTCAACCGTACAACAATGATCAACAAACAATGATCAACAAACAATGAAACGAACATACAACGTGTTGAACACCATATTCATAGTCTCGCTGTGCATATCGGCGGCTATGGTGTTGCTTTTCGAGACCGACATACTGCCCGACGGCGTGTATCATACCGCGACGGGTGCGGCGGAGTTCGTGTGGGCTACCGTAATGGAGCTACTCACCATCTGCGTCATTCCCGTGGCGTTGCGTCTGTTCCGCTTCGGCAGCATCGCCCGCCGTCTTGTGTCGGCTGAGGCTCTGCTCAGCTGGGGCTCGCTCCGTCTGCTGATGCTCTGCGTGCCGATGGTGCTTAACACCTTATTATATTATATGTATATGAACGTGGCGTTTGGCTATATGGGCATAATCCTTTTCCTGTGCCTTTTCTTTGTCATGCCGACCAAAGCAAGATGCGAGTCGGAAGTGGCTAAGCGCGATGTCGAAAACGATAAATAAGAAACCGTATTGAAACTATCTGTCATTATAGTCAGCTATAAAGTGCGTTTCTATATCGAGCAGTGTCTGCACTCGTTGTTCAGAGCTGTCGACGGTATAGAGACCGAAGTGTATATAGTTGACAATCATTCGGACGACGGAAGCGTGGAGTATCTCACGCAGAAGTTCCCCGACGTGAACATCATCAGCAGCAACCGCAACCTCGGTTTCTCGCGCGCCAACAACATTGCCATAAAGCAATGCACGGGCGAGTATGTGCTCCTGCTCAATCCCGACACCATCGTAGGCGAGAACACCATACGCGACGTGCTGCAGTTCATGGATGCACACGAAAAGGCCGGAGCTGCCGGCGTAATGATGCTTAAGGACAACGGCGAGAAGGCTATGGAGTCGCGCCGCGGTGTGCCTACGCCTATGACAGCCTTCTACAAGATGAGCGGACTCTGCGCACGCTACCCCGAAAGCCGCCGCTTCGCACGCTATTATATGAGCTACCTGTCGTGGAACGAACCTGCCAAGATTGAGATTATCAGCGGAGCGTTCTGCATGTTGCGCCATGAGGCGCTGGATAGAGTGGGGCTGCTCGACGAGGATTTCTTCATGTATGGCGAGGATATCGACCTTTCTTTCCGTCTGATAAAGGGCGGATACGAGAACTGGTACATACCTGCCAAGATTCTGCACTATAAGGGCGAGAGCACTCACCGTTCGTCGTTCCGCTACGTTCACGTATTCTACGATGCCATGCTCATCTTCATGCGCAAGCACTACGGCCATTTCAGCATCTTCGTCAGTCTGCCTCTTAAGATTGCCATCTGCTTCAAGGCTCTGCTGGCATTCGTCGGCATGCAGATGCACAGTGCGCGCAAGGTTCTCGGACTCATGAAGCCGCGCAAGCGTGTCACAACCCTTTACGTATTCATCGGTAGGAAGTCGCATCTCAACGACTTCAACCGCCTGGCTAAGCGCCACGGCATCGACTATGCGTTCCTGAAAGTTTCTGCCGACACGCTGCCGCAGGGACATGTGGGGCAGAACTTCGGTTCGTATCAGCGCATCTTCGCTACATACGACACCGAGGTGTACAGCTACGAGCAGATATTCAACATCTTCTCCGCACATCCGCAGCAGAACGTACTAATGGGCACGTACAATCCTGCCACGAAGACAATAATAACGAGTGAGGAGGTGCTCAGATGAACCCGTCGCTGAATGCTTCCGGCGCAACGGAGCAGCCGAAAGTGGTGCTGCGCGCCATGGAACCCGAAGATCTCGAATGGCTCTACGCTATGGAGAACGACCGCGAGGTGTGGCACATCGGCAATACCAATGTGCCTTATTCGCGCTATGTGCTGCACGACTATATCGCCAACTCTACAAACGACATCTATCACGACGGACAGGTGCGCATGATTGTGGAGAACGAGGCACGCGAGCAGATAGGAATGGTAGATGTTTTCGACTTCAATGCGCAGCATCGGCGTGCCGAAGTGAGCATTGTGGTGCAGAAAAAGCATCGCCGCAAGGGATATGCCGCCGCCGCAATAGCCCGAATAGCCGACTATTCGTTGCGTGTTCTGCATCTTCATCAGCTCTACGCCGTGGTTGCGGAGGACAATAAGGCGTCGCTGGCGCTTTTTTTTAGTCAGGGCTTCCAAACGCATAATAGACTGAAAGAGTGGTTGTTCGATGGAGTGGAGTATGCAGATGCAATAGTTTTGCAGAAAATATTGTGAAAAAAAGTGTGCAAAAATTTTGGAGTTTCAAATATTATTCATACCTTTGCACTCGCTTAAAAAACGAAACGCTGACAACTTTTAAGCAAGTTTGTCGTATTGGTGCGTTAGTTCAGTTGGTTAGAATACATGCCTGTCACGCATGGGGTCACGAGTTCGAGTCTCGTACGCACCGCACTTCGTTTTTTGATGCAAACAAAAAGGAACAAACACGTTGGTGCGTTAGTTCAGTTGGTTAGAATACATGCCTGTCACGCATGGGGTCACGAGTTCGAGTCTCGTACGCACCGCCAAC
>NZ_JAHQUY010000096.1 GCF_019052365.1 Leyella stercorea | reverse complement strand
ATCGTATGACATATAAAACGTATGACATGCAGGAATACATTTTTGTTCATCCCGAAGAAAGGTTCGCAAGGAAACCTCTCTTCGGGATTTTTTGTTTCATCTTATCCCGATTGGCTACATCAAGCACCTTGATTTCCAATCTTTTAACATTGTCGGTGCAAACTGCTCCATTCTGCGTAAGTTTGTGTTTTGCATTTTGATTTTCCGCCCTTACCTTTGCAACTTTAATTTTATCAACTCACAAAGATTAGATTATGAGCAAGACAAACGACAACAAACAACCTGTAGCTGTGGAAAACAAGCAGCCACAGGCTGCACCTCCAACAGACGAGGTGTTCATCCGTGTTGGCACTACCTTGTACAAGGTGGTTGACCAACCTACCATCACAGGAGGAAAGGTAAGAAAGCGCATCCCATGGAACATGGAAACCTTGCGTCAGGACTACGGCAAGGAGTTCATCAAGTACGTTCACAAGTATGACGGCTTCTGCACCGTTCCCGAGCATGTGAACCACCGCACGGTGATAGACGGTTTCCTCAACCTATACGAGCCGATAGGACATAAGCCGATGCAAGGGGACTTCCCAAATATCAAGAAGTTGGTTAGTCACATCTTCGGTGAGCAATATGAGCTTGGCATGGACTACCTGCAACTGCTCTATCTCAGACCTGTGCAGAAGTTGCCCATTCTGCTGCTCGTATCAGAGGAGAGGAACACAGGCAAGACCACGTTCTTGAACTTTCTGAAAGCGTTGTTCCAAGACAACGTGACATTCAACACCAACGAGGACTTCCGCAGTCAGTTCAATTCCGATTGGGCTGGCAAGCTGCTGATTGTCGTGGACGAGGTGTTGCTCAGTCGCAGGGAGGATTCCGAGCGGTTGAAGAACCTCAGCACCACCCTCTCGTACAAGGTGGAAGCCAAGGGTAAGGACAGGAACGAGATTTCCTTCTTTGCCAAGTTCGTGCTGTGCTCCAACAACGAATCACTCCCTGTCATCATTGACGAGGGCGAGACCCGATATTGGGTGAGGAAGATTTCATCGTTGCAATCTGACGATACCGACTTCTTGGAGAAACTGAAGGCGGAGATACCCGCTTTTCTGTTCCATCTGCAAGGCAGAACGCTCTCCACAGAGCACAAGAGCCGAATGTGGTTCGCCCACGAACAGATAGCGACCGATGCTCTGAGGAGAATCATACGCTGCAACCGTAACAGACTTGAGGTGGAAATGTCGGAGCTGTTCCTTGAGGTCATGGAGAACACCCAAACCGACAGTTTGCAATTCTGCCTCAATGACGCAATCGCCTTGTTGCAGTGCAACCACGTGAAAGCGGAGAAGCACCTTGTGCGAAAGATAGTGCAGGACTGTTGGAAGCTGCAACCTTCAGAGAATGCCCTCACCTACACCTCATACGAGTACAACTACAATAGCAGCGGTCACTACTCGCCAACAAAACGTGTGGGCAGGTTCTACACTGTAACGATGGACAAGCTAAATAGCATATAATTTTGTTGAATTGTTGAATATGATGAAAGAAGTGTTGAATATCAAGTATTTAAGGCTCAACATTTTCTCAACAAATCTCTCAACAAAAGAAAGAGACTGTTGAAAAGAGAAAACATGACAGCTAATGCCTGTCTTTCTCTTTTGCCCAGTGATTTTGTTGAAAAGAACCATTTGTTGAGAGTTTGTTGAGAAGATAAGTGTTTGACTATCATACCAATACATGCCATTCTCAACAATTCATCAGAAATACATACACCACTTAATCCACAGTAAAACATGAACATTCAAGAAGCAAAGCAAATCAAGATTGCAGACTACCTGCAAAGTTTGGGACACCGCCCTGTCAAGCAGCAGGGCGCAAACCTTTGGTACAAGTCACCGCTGAGAAATGAGAGCGAGGCATCTTTCAAGGTGAACACCATGATGAACAGTTGGTTCGATTTCGGAATGGGCAAGGGCGGCAACATCATCACCCTTGCGTCATACCTCTACGCATCAGACAGCTTGCCATATCTCTTGGACAAGATGGAGAAGCAAGCACCCCATGTACGCCCGACCGACTTTTCTTTCCCTCAGCAAGCTTCCGAGCCGAGTTTTGAGAGATTGGAGGTTAGGGAACTCAACCACCCTGCACTCCTGTGCTATCTGAGCGAGCGTAAGATTAACCTGCATATTGCCAGAAAGGAATGTGTGGAACTCCACTTCTCGTATGGTGTCAAAAGCTACTTCGCCATCGGTTTCAAGAACAAGTCGGACGGTTACGAGGTGCGTAACCGATTCTTCAAAGGCTGCATGTCACCCAAGGATATCACTCATATCCGACAGCAAGGCGAGCCAAGATACACCTGCTACGTGTTCGAGGGTATGATGGACTACCTCTCCTTTCTCTCGCTGCGCTTGCAGAAGTTTCCGTCTTGTCCGTCATTGGACGCACAGGACTATGTGATACTCAACTCTACAAGCAACGTGGACAAGGCTATTGATACACTCCACGGCTACGAGCGCATCAGTTGTCTGCTCGACAACGATGACGCAGGGCGGAAGGCAACGTTTGCCATCGAGACCGCCCTCGGTTATCGTGTGAGAGACGCATCCCACTTATACAGTGAGTACAAGGACTTGAACGACTATCTGTGCGGAGTGAAATCCAAACAGTCAGTACACCAAGTACAGCCTGTTAAGCGGACTGTTCCACCTCGTAAGAGAGGCGCAGCCTTGGGTATGTGATGTGGTTCCTGCCCCAATGGCTATTCTGAACGGAAAAGCCATAGCTCAATAGGGCGTTTTCTTGACGCAGTGGCACACCACCGCTAAAAACACCCATTGAGCAAAAGGGGCATCCCCTTTTGAAACCCCGTGAGTCATGCGCAGGGCGCAATGCGGCAAGCGGAATTGTATAACTCAAAAACAAGTTTATTATGGGACATTTCAGTTTGGATTTCAAGAAGGCGAAGGGCAGCTCGGACGCAAGGGAATCAGACCACATCGAGCGCAAGGTGATACCCGACAACGCCGACCCGACAAGAACACACCTCAACCGTGAGCTTGTCAAGATGCCGAGCGGTGTGTATGGTCGTGATGAAGCCATCGCCCACCGCATCAAGACGGCAGGCATCAAGCGTAAGATAACCAACGACCAGGTGAGGGTGATAAGAACCATGCTGTCTGGAACGCACGAGGACATGATGAACATCGCAGCCAATGGGCAGCTTGATGATTGGTGCAACGACAGCTTGAAATGGTTACAAGACACGTTTGGCAAGGAAAATGTTGTTTCGGTTGTTCTGCACATGGACGAGCACACGCCACACCTCCATGCCTCCATCGTTCCAATAGTGATAGGCGAGCGGAGAAAGGCAAGAAGCAAACCTACGGAAGAGGGCAAGCGGACATACCGCAAGAAAGCCAATCCCGTGAGACTGTGTGCCGATGATGTGCTCAACCGAGACAAAATGATTGGCTATCACGACAGCTATGCTGAAGCCATGAGCAAGTATGGCTTGAAGAGAGGTGTCCGTGGATCAGATGCGAGGCATACCACCACGGCACAGTATTATCGCAACATCAAGCGAGAGACCGAGAGACTTCAAAACTGTATGAAGCTGCTGCAATCTGATATTGAGGAAGCACAGCGACTTCTACAACAAACCAAGAGTGAAATCAGCACGGAGAAACTACAGGCTGCTAAGATGGAAGCCAAGACAGCCTTTGTGTCGAAGATTGGTTCTCTTTTAGGTAGTGGAAAATTGAAGGAGGTGGAGCAACACAACCGAAAGTTGTGCGAGCTTGTGACAAACCGAGAGCAATACATTGACGAACTCCATGAGAAGGTGCAGCGTATGGAGGACAGCCACAGCAAACAGCTTGACGAGATACAGCGGAAGCACCAATCGGAGGTCGCGAATTTGGAGAGCAAGCACACCACGGAGGTAACGATGCTCAACAACATTATCCGCAAAGCCAAGCGTTGGTTCCCGATGTTGGAGGCACGCTTGCAAATGGAAGACCTGTGCAGGAGGGTTGGCTTTACCGTTGAACAAATTGAGGTGCTTCTTACAGGAAAGGCACTCAACTTTAGCGGTTCACTCTATTCCGAGGAGCACAGAAGAAAGTTCAATGTAGTGAATGCAGAAATTAAGGTATTCTCTGATTCTACCAAGCCGAACCAACTATTTTTGTATATAAATAGACAAACTATGGTTGAATGGTTTAAGGAACAGTGGAATAATATAAGGTTAAAAACACAGCGTCGTTTCAAACTTTAATATACTTTTTGCAAGAACAAAGAAGGCAGCTTACTTTTTTGGGGTAAACCGCCTCTTTGTTGTTGCTTTTACAATTGATATGTTAGAGATAGCATAACATTTCCAGAATGTTGTTTGTATCTAACATAGGATGTGTAAGTTGGTGTAACATTTTGTTTTAACCAATTGATTCCGTTAAGGTGAAAGATATTCGTGCCAGAAAGTTTGCATGTGAATTTCTTGATTTTATAGGAAATGGAAAAATCAATATCTCGCAATATCTTACTTCCGCTTGTATTCTCTATCTTGTTCCACTTGCCGGTAACAAAACTGGCGAACTTGTTCTTCGCAAATATGAGCTTTGCAGTTCCACCAAATTCCTTGTCACTAGAATCAATGTTTAAGTCGGTGACTTTGTTTGTCAACTTGTTGTACAAGCCATCAACCTCAACATTGAAAGGAATCTTAAAGCGTGAGACGAAACCTAAGTCTGTCTTTAAGTTCCCTATCAACATTTTACAAGGAATGGAATTGTATGCAATTTCGTTTCGATTCCATAAAACTGTTGTGGTCAGTTTGGCATCAATAGGCAAGTTGCCCAATCCTTTGTTGGCATATAAAGTTGCATTTACGGTTTCCTTTTTTCCTCCATCCATATAATTTTGGCTGTGTAATAAACCGTCATTCTGATAGTTCAGCATTTCGGTGTTATCAGCCTTCTCATAAGTCAAATACATAAATATAATTGTTCTGCTATACAAACTATACAACTTATAAGCAATATTCATGTTCAGGGCGTTGTTGCCCAACCTTGAATATGAGGAAGCATCTGTGACCTCATCGTAGCTATTGATGACAGACAGTCTCGATAGTGCTTCAATATCGGTTGGAACATATTTGTAACTCAGTCCAAATGCAACAGAGTGTTGCTGACTGAAACGTAATTCTGTTGCAAAGGATGGCTCCCACTTGATTACAGACTTTGTCACTAGTCCATTGATGTTTGTGCTATTCCCATAATCAGAAAATCTAACACCAGCATCAAACCTAAAGAGACCTTTGTTCTTCATAAGTCCTCCATAAATCCCGAAATTGTGACTGTTCAAGTGTTCGCTATCTACATTTTGGTCTATCCATGAATCGGAGTTCTGACCAGACAATTCCCATTTCAAGTTGATTTTATGGAAAATAGGAAATACATAGCCTACAGCACCTGCCACATTTAGCTTCTTCAAATCTTTATCTATATAGTAAGAATCATCTGCCTGTTTGTATTCGTTAGGCAGTTCATAAGAGGAAAGAACATCCAAGTTTCTTTCTGATTTAGAAAAAGCAAAATCTACACTTCCATAAAGCAGGCCTTTGCCTATCAATGAATTTAAGTTTACCTGTTGTAATACATTAAATCCTTTGTTCTTGTCATTGTCTGCATTTCTATCGGAATTATTGTTATAATAATCCATGATAGACATATTGTTTCTCATGTCGCTATATGCCAACTTCGTTTGGAAACGCAAACTTGCATATGGATTGACATCCCATTTTTGACTGAGGTTAAATGAACTAAAGTTACCTCTTTTCTTGCCATTCTCTTCTGTTGACTTACGTATAACTTCCTGCGCCACCTTTACATGTTGTTCCGTTGACAATGCAGACTTTGCATCCATTTCATTGTGGATGACACCTATCGTGACATTGTAGTGCGAAGTCGGTTTCAATGTTAAGTTGACATTACCGATACCAGAAGTCCTTTTGTATTCGTCATTGCTTGGCATCAAGACATTTCTTTCTGCACTTGAAAGGCTCAGTTGCGCAAATCCATTGGTTGTTTTTACTCCTGTAAGACCGCCATTGGCATTGAGATAGTCCATTATAGAGAAAACTGTCTCATTGGTGTTGTTAGCATTTGCAATGATGGATGCAGACACTTTTTTGTCCATCTTCAAAGCTGAGTTCTTGCTGTCAAACTTGTTCTTAACACCACCCCCTTCTGTAAAGTTTCCTGCCCATTTGTTGTGTAAGTCTTTATTAATAAGGTTCAGTGCAGTTGTCTCTTTTGAATTGAAAGAGTTTCCTACATTTCCGTCATTGTAATTGTTCAGTAGCTCCACACCAGAAGCAAAGTCTGCAGACAAAGTTTTTAGTGCATGTCCTCCTGTAGAAAGCACATCTTCGCCATTGACCAAGAACTTATCTATTTTTTTCCCTTGGTAGGAAACATTTCCCGACTCATCAACAGTCATTCCTGGCAACTTTTTAATGACATCGCTCATGTTCTGTTCACTTCCGTTTTTAAACACATCTGGACTAAATTCAATTGTGTCATTCTTGATTTTCGCCCCTAAGTTTCTACCTTTTATTGTTACCTCAGACAATGTGTAGCTGTCGTCTTTCATCATTAAGTGTAATGGGGTTGCCGGCACTTCTTTATAATGTACTCTCAGTGTAGTATATCCGACACATCTTGCTGTCAACCAAAATGAGGACAAAGCCTTGTTGGATTGGATAGTGAACGAACCATCGTCTTTTGATATTGCATACGAAACGATGGAATGTGCCGCACTATCTTGTGAACATGTAACAGTACAAAAGGGTATGGCTGTATTTTGTGCATCAACAACCATACCCGATATATTCTGTGCTATAGAAAATCTACATATGCAGATTAGCATACATAACAGTAAACTTCTTAAACGTCCCATACATCCTTATGTTTTATCCTATAAAACTATGACATTGTCATTGCCGCTTTCCTTCAACTCTTCAATCTTTTTCTTCTGTAACTTTTCAAAAGCAGGTTTTTGCATTATTTTTCCTCTTGGTAACTCTATCTTGACTTGCCCTTTTATAGGCAAAATACTTTCTGCCTCATAAATTTCGCTTGATGTCGTCAAGCGGAGTATTGCCCCTGGCAGCCCTATATATCCACAAGGTCCTACGGGGGATGGTATTTCTTGACAGAACCATGCTACTACAGAACGATTTTTCTTATATACGGCCTTTGTACATTTCTTTCCTAAAACTTCTATAGTCTCATCAAAATACAAATCCCATTCATTTTTTAATGAATCAGAAAAAACGACAAACGTCTTATCTACAATGCTTTTTATACTTATTTCCTTATTATCTGTTGTATTTGTATAGTATGAGCCACTTCCTTCAAGTTTGATAACATTGTTATCTATGCCTGTGGTTGAAAATGCACATTCGTTGCCATTAGTAAATAAAGTATAAGTTTTATGCTGATTGGACAATTGATTTATAATCATTTGTCTTTTACTTAAATCACTCATACTATAGACCTCCTTCGGAATTTGCATCACCATATTATAATGTATACCCGTTGGCGGAATTAATTTAAGTTGATAAATATGAGTAAAAAGTTGCACA
>NZ_JAHQUY010000095.1 GCF_019052365.1 Leyella stercorea | reverse complement strand
GAACAGTACCTTTGCAAACGTGATCCGGAACACAACACAAAAAGAAAAACACAAAGTATTAACCAAATCTAAAAAAAGAAAGGAAAACACATTATGGCAGTGAATTACAAGATCTATCAGAGCAAGGCTAACAACGCAAGCAAGGGACTCTACTACGCTCGTGCGGCTTACCGCGAGTCGGTGGGCTTGAAGAAGCTCGCGGAGATAATGCAGGCGAACTGTACCGTGAAGTATTCGGACATCCTCGCCGTGCTCACCGAGCTGGCGGAGGTGATGAAGACCGAGCTGCTAAACTCGAACAGCGTGAAGATTGAGGGTCTGGGCACCTTCCGCGTAACCCTGAAGTCGAAGGGCTGCGCGAACCTCAAGGAGTTCAAGCCGCAGAACCACATCATCGGCGCTCGCGTGCGCTTCGCACCGGAGGTGCACAAGGACATCGTATCGGGCAAGCGCGTGAAGCCGATGCTCGCCGGCATGAAGGTGGCGGAGCTCGACGACTACAAGAGCGTGAAGCGCGCTGACGTGACTAAGGAGTAGGCGTTGAGCCGTAGGGAGGCCTTCGTACTCCGCAGCACCGGGGCTCGATTAGTGAGGCTGCTTGCTGCGGAGGCCGGAGACCTCCGCTACGCTTTGATGGAACACCAGTTACAGATAACACGAACTTATTAAACGTAATACCATGAAAAGAATGAATAAAGACACTTTGAAGACGATACTGAAGCTGATTGTGGCCATCGCTACGGCGGTGCTGAGTACGCTGGGCGTACAGGCAATGGTATATTAAGCTACCTCTGAACAAGGATGTATACACTCTGAAGTCAGGGGAATATATACATTATTTATAGCTCTGGCTTTGTGAAGTCAGAGCTATATTCTTTTACAGCTATCAATAGGCTGATGCGAACTTGGCGAACGGCACAACCTTTATGTTATATCCGTCCTTGTTTATTTCCCTCTCGTCGTTGTTGGTGATGATAATCAGGTTGTTGCATTTCAGTTCTTCGGCACATTCTATAAGACTTGTAACCTCGCGTTTCTCTGTTTTTGGTGAAGTCATGTCGTAGCATACCTGAATGAGCTGGTGTATTTGTGCGCCATTACGAGTAACGAAGTCTACTTCGCGATCGTTGCGCGAACGATAGTAGAACAACGATGTCTCTACTTGGAAACCCTGGCGTAGCAGTTCCACGAATACCTCGTTCTCTAACAAGCGTCCCAGATTCTCGCTTATATTGAAAGCTTTGGACGTTACAAATCCATTGTCGATGACATATACCTTAGTTGCAGCCTTTTTCATCAACTTCAGTTTGTTATTGAAGCGTGGCAGATAGTAGAACAGATATGGCTCATGCAGATAGTTCATGAATTTGCGTGTTGTCGTAACGCTCGTCATAGACAGCTCTTTGGCAATATCGTTGGCAGAAAGCGGGTTGCAGAAGTTTGACAACAGATAAATGGCGAGGTTGTTCAGGTCGTTTATGTTGCGTATGTTGTGGCGTTTTGCCACATCCTTCCATATTATCGAGTCGAACAACGTAGATAGATAGTTGCGTGTAATGCTGCGCATATCAATAGTTTCGGGATAACCTCCATTGCGCAGGTAGTCGTCGGCTATTACGGTAGCCTCGGCTGTTTGCGCCTCGTTGTTGCCTTTTGTGCTTAAGCCTTTCCATTCCATTGTTTCAGAAAGGCTGAATGGCAACATCTCCACTTGTAGATATCTGCCCGTAAGCACAGTTGCCATTTCGCTGCTGAGCATCTTGGCATTGCTGCCTGTGATGACGAGATTCTTACCACGGCGGTATAGTTTTGATATCCATATATCCCAGTCTTTCAGATTTTGCACCTCGTCGAGCAACAAGTATTCATAGTTAGGATACACTTCGTCGAGAGTGCGCATTACAAGTTCCTCGTCCCAGCCCGACAGCAGAAGGTTGTCGTCGAAATTGAGATAAGCAAAGTTTCTGCCTTGCAACATTAATAGGGCGTATGTCGATTTGCCCACACGTCGAGGACCGGTGATGAGTTTTATCATCGGATTGGCGAGAAGAACAGATGCGTTTGTATTCGACTTGCGTACGAGATAAGGTCGCGCCAGCAATTCGTCACGTTCCTTGCGTTGATTTTGTATGACAGTATTCATAATCGCTCGTTGTATAGTTGTCCTTTAATGATGGCAAATATACAGCTTTTTATCCAATAAAAACGCTGTATTGGATAAAAAAGCCTGTTTTTATCCAGTATAATGCAGTTTAGTGGATAAAACTGGTAAAAATATTGGAGCAGTAAACCTTACTTTACACATATCTATATATTATATATCGGGGCGCAATTGGGCTACGGAAAAGCTGAAAGATATAGTTTTTTTGAAAAAATATTGAGAAATACTTGACATCGCCTGCGCTGAACAGTACCTTTGCAAACGTGATCCGGAACACAACACAAAAAGAAAAACACAAAGTATTAACCAAATCTAAAAAAAGAAAGGAAAACACATTATGGCGTACAGGCAATGGTATAAGCGCTACGCGAATTTTGAATTGTGAATTGTGAGTTTTCAGAAAAAAGACGTATTTTTGCACGCATAAACATAATTGAAATATAAATAACACATACAAGGAGATATTATGAGAATAAGATTCTTGAAGCGCATGGCATGTCTTTGGGTTATGTTGTGCGTGTCGTTGAGTGCCGGTGCGGTGCTCAAGGAGAAAAACCTTAATTCGACATTGTCGGTGCTGCGCGCCGAACTGGAGACGACGTTCAACGAGCAGCGCAAGAACATGGCGCGCTACACGGTGTATGCCGAGACGCAGCACAAGCAGATGATAAGTCTGATGCAGCGTAGCGACCAGGTGGCGCTGATGCTCTACTCGCAGAAGCAGGACTTCACGTTCGATATGACGTACGCCTGCCATGAGGCTACGGAGATGTACCGCGAGTTCAGCAAGCGAAGCATGCCGTATAAAAACATCATGAAGCGTATGGACTCGGAGCTGACGCGCTACAAGTATCTGATAGAGACGCTGAGCAAGATTCCGCCGTCGATGGTGCGCAGGGACAGTGTGCAGCAGGCGCCGAAGTTCATCGTGGACAAGAACGGAAAGCAGCGCAAGCTGCCCTTCATGCTCGACGGGCAGGGACTGCACGACCGCAAGGCGTGTCTGGACTATGCCGTGGCGCTCGCGCGCAATCTGCAGAACATGCGCAACAGTGTGGAGAAGGACGAGCAGCACTACCAGCTCATGTCGGCGAAGCTGAAGAAAATGAACGACTACGCTATTCAGCGATATAACGACATACAGCACACCATCTTCGTGAACGGCGACCAAAACTATCTGGAGATTCTGAAGAATATGCCGATGCAGTATCACTCGGCTAAGGCTGACGTGAACGAGAAGTACGACGAGGAGAAGGTGAAAAGCGCCGACGGCGGCGAACGCAAGGTCTACTCACAATGGCGCGGACCTATCGTGGGCGGACTGAGCGTGTTCGTGCTGCTGTATATGATGCTTGCCGGCATGTTGAGCAACGTGCTGGTGCGCTGGCTCGTGCCCAAGCGCTTCCGCACGGAGGAGTTCATGAAGAAGAAGGTGTGTCTCATACTGTTCGTGGCGATGTTCATCTTCGCCGTGTCGGTGATGGTGGCACGCACGTTCATGTACCATAACTTCTTCCTCATGGCGTCGAAGCTGCTCATAGAGTACGCATGGCTGCTCTGTGCCATTTTCTTCTCGCTGCTGGTGCGTCTGCCGGGCGACCAGATAAAGAGCGGTTTCCGCATCTATGCGCCTATAATGCTGATGTCGTTCATCGTCATCACGTTCCGCATCATCTTCATACCGAACAACCTCGTGACGCTCATCTTCCCGCCCATACTGCTCGCGTTCACCGTATGGCAGTGGCGTGTGGTGAAGCGCCATAATGCTAACATTCCGCGCTCGGACATCTTCTATACATGGATATCGCTGGCTATAATGGTGTTCTCTACCGCCTCGGCGCTCTACGGATACGTGCTGCTGTCGGTGCAGGTGCTCATCTGGTGGATGTTCCAGCTGAGCTGCATACAGACCATTACGTGCGTGTACGACATACTGGCGCAGTACGAGAAGCGTTATCTGGCGCATAAGATACACTCGGAGGCTGAGGCTGAGAAAGCGAAGAAGGGGTCGGTGCTGAGCATCATCACCAAGAGCCACAACAAGCACATCAACGTAACGTGGTTCTACGACTTCGTGTACATGGCGTTGGTGCCGATGATAAGCGTGTTCTCGGTGCTGCTCTCAATATGGTGGGCGGCTGACGTGTTCGACCTGACGGCTACGGTGTGGACTATATTCATGTTCGACTTCCTGAACGTGCCGGGCGTGGTACAGCTCTCGATAGGCAAGCTGGTGATGGTGATGTCGCAGTTCTTCCTGTTCCGCTACATCAACTATCTCGTGAAGTCGCTCTATCATAAGTACCACAAGTCGAAGGTGGTGGTGAACGGCAAGCCCAACTTCACGCTCGCCAACAATATCATAGCCATCTGCTGCTGGGGTCTCTACTTCATCATATCTATCAAGATGCTGAAGATTCCGTCTACTGCTATCTCCGTAATCTCGGCTGGTCTGGCGACAGGTGTGGGCTTCGCCATGAAAGACCTGCTCGAGAATTTCTTCTACGGCATATCACTAATGACCGGACGTGTGCGCGTAGGCGACTACATAGAATGTGACGGCATACGCGGAAAGGTGGACAGCATAACGTATCAGAGTACGCAGATCATCACCGGCGACGGATGCGTGATAGCCTTCCTCAACAGTTCGCTGTTCAGCAAGAACTTCAAGAACATCACTCGCAACCACTCATACGAATGGGTGAAGGTGCCGGTGGGCGTGGCGTACGGCTCGAATGTGGAGGAAGTGAGACAGATGCTCATAAAGGCAGTGAACAATCTGGAGGAGAAAGCGCCCGACGGCAGAGACGTGATAGACCTGACGCGACCGGTAAGCGTGGTGTTCGACGACTTCGGCGACAACTCGGTGAATCTCTTCGTGACTTATTGGGGGCTTGTCGACTACAAGTTCAGCAAGACCGGTCAGGTGAAGGAGGCGATATACAACACGCTCAACGAGCACAACATCGAGATACCGTTCCCGCAGAGAGACCTGCATATCATATCGCAGTAGTTTTGAAGGGGGAAATAACAAAAATGAGAGTCTTTCGTGTCGTTTTGTACTAAAAAACTAAAAAAGAAAGGTCTATTTGTTGATTGTCTCAAGTAAAATGTATAATTTTGCTGACAAATTGTAATCATAGACAAAATTTCATTATAGAAGATGGACAAAATTGACAATCTAGACAGAAAGATACTTAGTATTCTCTCTAAGAACGCACGCATCCCATTCAAGGATGTAGCTGCTGAGTGTGGCGTATCACGCGCCGCAATCCACCAGCGCGTTCAGCATCTCATTCAGGGTGGCGTAATCGTTGGTAGCGGCTTTGAGGTGAACCCGAAGAGCGTAGGCTACAGCACATGCACATACGTAGGCTTGAACCTCGAGCGCGGTAGCATGTATAAGGACGTGGTGAAGCAGTTGGTAGACATACCCGAAATCGTGGAGTGCCACTACACAACCGGTCCGTACACAATGCTGCTTAAGGTGTATGCTTGCGACAACGAACAGCTCATGGACCTGCTCAACAACAAGATGCAGATGATTCCGGGCGTGGTGTCTACAGAAACACTCATATCGCTCGACCAGAGCATCAAGCGCGAGATTCCGGTACACCTTGAGGACAAGAATGAAGACTAAGCGCCGCGTTGCGTACTGAATAAACAAACATCTCCCACAGAGATTACATGACACACAGAACAGACACCGCTTCTGCAAAGGAGCAGAACGTCGGAGATTCTATGTGTTCTGTGAACTCTGTGGGAATATTTTTATAAGTATGGAATCATTTAACCTGAACAAGCATCTCGCCGACTTCTACGACAACAAGCCGAAGACAAGCCAGCGACCCATTATAGGCATAACAACCAACTACGAGGGCGTCGACGCTACAGTGCGCGACCGCTACTACCATCAGATTATAAAGGCAGGAGGCACGCCCGTGCTCATTCCGCCAATGGCAGACCGCAACGTACTGCTCGATACGCTCGAAACTATCGACGCTCTGCTGCTCACAGGCGGCGGCGACTTCAATCCGCTGTGGGCTGATGAGGAGCCTTCGCCTGCGCTGCATAACATCAACAACGTGCGCGACCTGCCCGAACTGCTCATAACCCGACTGGCGTTCGATCGGCAGATTCCGATGCTGGGCATCTGCCGCGGCGTGCAGACACTTGCTATGGCGCTCGGCGGACGGGTACACCAGGACATCTCGCACGATCCGACAAACTACCGACACTCGCAGGATGCAGACCGCTCGGAACCGACGCACACCGTGGAAATAGAGAAAGGCAGCGTGCTCTATAATATATATAATAAGGAGAAAATGTTCGTCAACTCGTTCCACCATCAGGCTGTGGCGGCACCGGGTGAGCGCTTCAAGATAACTGCGCGGGCGCTCGACGGCGTGGTTGAGGCAATAGAGAGTAGCGAACATAAGGCTGTGCTCGGAGTACAATGGCATCCGGAGTGGCTTGGTGATGACGGACTGCCGCTCTTCAAGTGGCTTGTGGAGGAGGGCGATGTGATGCGACGCGCAAAACTGTTCCACCAGCGCAACCTCACGATCGATTCGCACTGCGACACGCCGATGTTCTTCCCGCAAGGCGTGTGCTTCGACCATCGCGACCCAAAAGTGCTCTACGACCTGCACAAAATGAACGAGGGCAGGACGGACGCGGTGACGATGGTGGCATATCTGCCGCAGCCTAAGCCGGAGGAAACTTTCGCCGACGTAGCACCATTCCCCGTCGACACACCGAAAGCTTACGCCGACCTTATCTTCGACAAGATTGACGAGATTGTGCTCAGCGACTCGCGGTACATCGCCTTGGCGCGAAGCCGTGAGGACTTGCTGCGCAACAAGCGCAATGGAGTAAAATCGCTGATGATTGGTATAGAGAACGGTCTTGCGATAGAGAACGACTTGCGAAACGTGAAGCACTTTGCCGACCGCGGCATAGTATACATCACTCTTTGTCACAATGGCGACAATCAGATATGCGACTCGGCGCGCCGCACTCTCAATACTCACGGCGGCGTATCGGCGTTCGGCGCTGAGGTGATACGCGAGATGAACCGCTTGGGAGTGATGGTGGACATGAGTCATGCCGGCGAGAAGTCGTTCTACGATGCGCTGGAGATATCGGCGAAGCCAATAGTATGCTCGCACAGCAACAGCAAGGCGTTGTGCGACGTGCCGCGCAACCTCACCGACGACCAAATGCGAGCCCTCGCCGCAAAAGACGGAGTATGCCAGATAACACTCTACAACGGATTCCTGCGCACCGACGGCAAAGCTTGCATCAACGACGCAATGCTCCATCTCGAACATGCCATCAACGTAATGGGCATCGACCATGTGGGACTTGGCACCGACTTCGACGGCGACGGTGGCGTGCCCGGACTTGCCGACGCCTCCGAACTGATAAACTTCACAAAAGAGCTGCTGCGCCGCCGCTATTCGGAAGAAGATATGGCGAAGATATGGGGCGGCAACTGGCTAAGAGCGCTCGAAGCAAACAGAAAGTTATAGCATCTATAAGGTGTTTTTGCAGAAACATACTACATTAATATTAAATATACCCGTTGGCGGAATTAATTTAAGTTGATAAATATGAGTAAAAAGTTGC
>NZ_JAHQUY010000094.1 GCF_019052365.1 Leyella stercorea | reverse complement strand
GTATTTCAATTAATTCAAAGAGCGATTAGTCCACTTTAACGGGACAGTAGTGTTAAAAACTATTGAATAGAAAGCGATATAAATCGTATGAGTATATGTAAAAATCAATTTATACAAAAATGTACCATATCTTCCAGCAGGCTTGCAACGCGTTGTAGGCTAATATGTTAAAGGCTGGTAGATGGCAGTTTTATCTACCAGTCATCTACCAGCCATCTACCAGCATGGCACAGCCCGCATTAATTGGGTTTTGACATGCTATACATTGATAGTATCTTTTTTTTCTTACGCCTTCTTGCGCTGCGGCAGCAGCGATGCGCCTATGCTCACTACGAGCACAGCGAGGATGATGCAGAGCGAAGCCACGGCGTCAATCTCCACCCACTCGTGAATGAGCATCTTCACACCGATGAAGAGCAGCAGTACGCATACGCCGGTCTTCAGATAGCGGAAGCGGTCGGCGATGGCTGCCAGGAGGAAGAACATAGCACGCAAGCCGAGGATGGCGAAGATGTTAGAGAAGAACACCACATACGGGTCGAGCGACACCGAGAACACAGCCGGAATGCTGTCGAACGCGAATATCAAGTCGCTGAACTCTATCACGAGCACCGTCACGAAGAGCGGGGTGAAGAGCAGACGGCCTGCCTTGCGTATGAAGAAGCGGTCGCCCTCAAACTGTGTGTGTATGCGTCCGGTCTTCGCGAGCAGTCGCACGATAGGATTCTTCTGCACGTCCATCTCCTCCTTCTTGTTGCGGTCGAGGTACATCTTCACACCACTATATATAAGTACGCCACCGAACACCAGCAGCACCCAGTCGAAGCGACTGATTATGGCTGCGCCGAGGAAGATGAACACGAAGCGCAGCACTATTGCGCCGAGGATGCCCCAGTTGAGCACGTGTTGATACTCGTTCTTGCCCACGCCGAACGCCGTGAATATCATCATCATCACGAACAGGTTGTCTACCGACAGCGTCTTTTCTATAAGGTATCCCGAGATATAGCTCACCGTCATATAATGGCGATACTGCTGCAGACTCGCCTCAAAGTCCGATGGGTCGAGCTTCAGGTGCGGAGCGTACGCCGACGCCACGGCTTTAAGGTCGGCAAAGCTGCTTATGCCGTGCACCATGTCGCCCTTGAACCAAAGAAAAGCCGAGAAGGCGAGTGCGAGTGTTATCCAAACGGCAGTCCATGTGCCTGCCTCACGTATCGACACCTCGTGTGCTTTCTTGTCTATCACGAGCATGTCGAGCACGAGAATGGCGGCTATAAAGACTATGAAGCCGCCCAAAAACATAAATTCTGAAAGATGAAACATGTGTTATTTTATTTGTTCGGGTGCAAAGTTATACCTAATAATCCGAACACACAACATTTAAATGCGGTTTTAACCGAATTGTAACAAAGGTGGTGAGGTGTTGTGGTGGTGAGATGGTGAGAAATGATGTTGTTGTGGTGAGATGGTGAGGTGGTGAGATAGTGAGGGTGTTGTGTATAAAATCTCTTAAAACGCGTTTTTTAAGCCCTCTAAGCGCTGCTAATCCAAATATTTTTTGTAATTTTACACCCTTGAAGACGGCCCTAAAATCGCTTACAGCGAAAATAAAGGGCATTTGAGGCGATTCTCCGTTGTAGGAAGCGCCCGCATAAACGCAATAAAAATACATTTTATAATAATCAATGGACGAAAATCAAACAATTGATCTGGACAGAGTCCAGAAAATCAACATTGAGGAGGAGATGAAGAAGTCGTACATCGACTATAGTATGTCGGTGATTGTGGCTCGTGCCCTCCCTGATGTTCGCGACGGATTCAAGCCGGTTCACCGCCGCATCCTCTACGGTATGCTCGGCATCGGCAACACAAGCAGCAATCCTTACAAGAAGTGTGCGCGCGTCGTTGGTGAGGTGCTCGGTAAGTACCACCCGCACGGCGACTCTTCTGTCTACGGCGCTTTGGTGCGTATGGGACAGAGCTGGAACATGCGCTACATGCTTGTGGACGGACAGGGTAACTTCGGTTCGGTTGACGGCGACTCTCCTGCTGCCATGCGATACACCGAGTGCCGCCTCTCGAAGATGGGCGAGCACATCATGGACGACTTGGAGAAGGACACCGTAGACATGGACCCCAACTTCGACGATACGCTCACCGAGCCGTCGGTTATGCCTACAAAGATACCTAACCTTCTTGTGAACGGTGGCAACGGTATCGCCGTTGGTATGGCTACCAACATGCCTACCCACAACCTCTGCGAGGTTATCGACGGCTGCTGCGCATACATCGACAACCCCGATATCGACACCGACGGCCTCATGCAGTACATCCAGGCGCCCGACTTCCCTACGGGTGCGTACATATATGGCTTGCAGGGCGTGCGCCAGGCTTACGAGACGGGCCGCGGACGCATCGTCATGCGTGCAAAGTCTGAGATCGAGAGCGGCGATACCCACGACAAGATTGTTGTTACCGAGATTCCTTACGGTGTCAACAAGGCCGACCTCGTTGCCGGCATCGCCGACCTCGTTAAGGAGGGCAAGATAACCGGCATCTCTAACGTCAACGACGAATCGGGCCGCCAGGGAATGCGTATCGTTGTCGACGTGAAGCGCGACGCCAACGCCAACGTCATCCTCAACAAGCTCTACAAGATGACAGCCATGCAGTCGTCATTCTCTGTCAACAGCATTGCGCTTGTCAATGGTCGCCCGCGTCTGCTCACGCTTAAGGAGTGCGTTAAGTATTTCGTAGAGCACCGTCACGACGTCACCATACGCCGCACAAAGTACGACCTCAAGAAGGCTCAGGAGCGTGCCCATATCCTCGAAGGCTTGATTATCGCCTGCGACAACATCGACGAGGTAGTACGCATCATCCGTGCTTCTAAGACTCCGTCCGACGCTCAGCGCAACCTCGAGAAGCGCTTCGACCTCGACGAGCTGCAGTCGAAAGCCATCGTCGACATGCGCCTCTCTCAGCTCACCGGCCTGCGCATCGACCAGTTGCACGCCGAGTTCGAGGAGCTGGAGCGTCAGATTGCCTACTTCGAGCAGATTCTCAGCGACCCTGAGCTTTGCAAGAAGGTGATGAAGGACGACCTGCAGGAGGTGAAGGAGAAGTATGGCGACGAGCGCCGCACGGAGATAAAGCCGTACGAGCACGAGTTCAACGCCGAAGACTTCTACCCGAACGACCCGGTTGTCATCACCGTGTCGCACATGGGTTACATCAAGCGCACACCGCTCAGCGAGTTCCGCGAGCAGTCGCGCGGCGGCGTAGGTTCGAAGGGAGCACGCACACGCGAGCAGGACTTCACCGAGTATATCTACCCGGCTACGATGCACCAGACCATGCTGTTCTTCACACGCAAGGGCCGCTGCTACTGGCTCAAGTGCTACGAGATACCCGAGGGCGACAAGAACTTCAAGGGTCGCGCCATCCAGAACATGCTCAACATCGAGCCCGACGACTCTGTCAACGCATTGCTGCGTCTGCGCGGCTTGAACGACGAGGAGTTCGTGAAGTCGCACTACGTAGTGTTCGCTACGAAGAACGGTACCGTCAAGAAGACAAGCCTCGAGGCTTACTCGCGTCCGCGCACCAACGGTGTCAACGCCATCAACATCGTTGAGGGCGACGAGGTGGTAGACGTGCGCCTCACCAACGGCAAGAACGAGATTATCCTCGCCAACCGCAACGGACGCGCCGTACGCTTCGACGAAGACTCTATCCGCACCATGGGTCGTGTGTCTACCGGTGTGCGCGGCATGAAGCTCGACGACGGCGACGACCAGGTTGTGGGCATGATTGTCGTGAACAACGCCGAGACCGAGACCGTGATGGTTGTGTCTGAGAACGGCTACGGCAAGCGCTCGCAGGTAGAAGACTACCGCAAGACCAACCGTGGCGGCAAGGGCGTGAAGACATTCTCTATCACCGAGAAGACCGGTCGCCTCGTGGCTATCAAGAACGTCACCGACGACAACGACCTCATGATCATCAACAAGAGCGGTATCGCTATCCGCCTTGCCGTTTCGGAGTGTCGCGTAATGGGTCGCGCCACACAGGGCGTGCGCCTCATCAATCTCTCTAAGAAGAACGACGTCATCGCAAGCGTATGCAAGGTGATGAGCACTGAGAAGGAGGCTGAAGTGAGCGGCGACAAGGACGACGAAAACGCAACCCCTGCTACCGATGTTCAGGCAACAGAGGCTCCGCAGACCGAGACTCAAACAACAGAAACAGAATAACAATTAAACCAAACAAAGTTATGAAAAAATTATTCGTAGCAGCATTGCTGGCAGTAACTGCCACATCTGCATTTGCTCAGGACATCAAGTCTGTTCTTAAGGCAAAGGATTATGCTGAGGCACAGAGCGGTCTCAACTCTTGCCTCTCTTCGCTCAACGACGAAGACAAGGCTAAGGGCTACAACAAGCTCGTCGACCTCTCTTTCGACAAGTTCAACAAGGAGAACGCCGTAGCTGTAGAGGCTCAGACTCTCGAGCAGATGGGTCAGAAGAGCAACAAGACCTACGACAAGCAGGGCATGTACGACGCTCTTCTCAACGGTCTTAACAACGCTCTCGAGTGCGACAAGTACGACCAGCTCCCCAACGCTAAGGGCAAGGTGGCTCCTAAGTTCCGCAAGAAGAACGCTAACCGCATCTGGCCTAACCGCATCCAGTTCGTTATCGCTGGTCAGGACGGCTTGCAGGGCGACGACCAGACCGTAGCTTACAAGTATTTCGCAGCTTATGTAGACAGCTACACAGCTCCGCTCTTCGCCGACGTTGACAAGGGCGCACGCGACGAGTATCTCGGCAGCGTAGCCCTCATCGCAGCTCGTCTGGCTTACCAGATGAAGGATATGGACAAGGCTAACCAGTATTGTGACGTTGCCCTCAACGACACTGCTTCTTACAAGGAGGCTCTCGGCGTTAAGGTGGCTTTCATGCAGCAGGCTATGAAGACCAAGGAAGACTCTCTGCGCTGCCTCAAGGACGTAGAGGCTCTCTACCTCAAGGACAAGGCTAACGAGAACATCTTCTCTGTGCTCGCTCCGCTCTACGGCGCTCTCGGCATGCAGGACAAGCAGGATGCTATCCTCGCTGAGCGTCTCGCTGCCAACCCCAACGACTTCATGGCTAACCTCGTGAAGGGTCAGGCTCTCATGAACGCAAGCAAGTGGGACGAGGCTATCGCTACTCTGCAGAAGGCTACCGCAGCTAAGGACGACGCTCTGGCTCTCACCTTCCTCGGCTTCTGCTACAACAACAAGGCTGCTGCGCAGCAGGACGTTGCAGCGATGAAGGGTCTGTTCGAGAAGGCTAAGGAGTGCTTCGAGAAGGCACGCGACATCGACCCCAACCAGCAGCGTGCAAGCTGGTCGTACATGCTCGACAACACCAACTACAACTTGGAGCGTCTGAACGGTGGCAAGTAATCTGCCGTTAGCTTCTATTTTTATTAATTAACTCATGCGGCATGTCCTGCCTATATATATATAATAAGGTGGGGCATGCCGTGGATTGTAATCGGGATAAAATGTTCAGAAAACTATTCCTGGTGTCGCTGTTTGCGTTCATCGCCCTCGCTCCTGCCTTTGCGCAGAAGAAGGAAATCTCGCAAGCCAAATCTGCTATCAAGGCGGGCAATGCGGTTGAGGCAGAAGCCTCGATGCGCAAGTTGCTTGCCGACTCTGCCCACCGGCAGAACGAGAAGATATGGCTTGTGCTGTTCGACGCTGTGAAGAAGCAGTACGAGGACGTCAACGAGAAGATGTATCTCAAGCAGTCTACCGACACCGCAAAACTCTTCGATGCCGCCTACCGTATGTTCGGTGTGCTCGAAGCGCTCGATTCTGTTGACGCCATGCCCGATAAGGATGGGCGCATAAAGCTGAAGTATCGACGCAAGCACGCCGACTATCTCGACGCCTATCGCAAGAACCTCTATACCGGCGGTTCCTACTTCCTCAACAAGCAGGACTATCCGCGCGCGTTCAAGCTCTTCGCGGCGTACATCGACTGCGCCTCGCAGCCGCTCTTCGAGACTCAGCAGTACGCCTCTCGCGACAAGCGCCTGCCCTCGGCGGCGTTCTACGCCCTCTACAGCGGCTACCGTGCCAACGACGCCGCAGCCACTCTGCGCTACAAGCAGCTGGCTGAGACCGACACAGTGCGTCTGCCGCTCACGCTCGAGTACGAGGCTGAGACCTACCGCGCACTTGCCGACTCGGTCGGCTACCTGGCTACGTTGGAGAAAGGTTTCTCCCACGACCCTGCGTCGGGCTACTTCTTCCCCCATCTGTTCGACTACCGCTTCCAGCGAGGCGACACCGCCCAGGCGCTCGACGTCTGCAACCGTTCGCTCGCCAAGAACGCCAAGAGCACGGTGGCTATGGAGGCTAAGAGCGCCGTGCTGCTTACCATGAAGCGCTACGACGAGTGCGTGCAGGTGTGCGACTCGGTCATAGCTGCCGACGCCGCCGCTGCCAACGCTTATCTCAACGCCGGTCTGGCTTATTTCAATCAGGCGGTGAAGATAGACAATGCGCCGAAGCATACTCGTGCCGAGCGCGCAGAGATGCTTGCGCTCTACCGCAAATCGCTTAAGTATATGCAGCCTTATCGCCAGCTCGCGCACGCACGCTCCGACCTGTGGGCTATGCCGCTCTACACTATCTACCTCAACCTGAATATGGGCAAGGAGTTTGTGGAGATTGACGCGATAATGAAGCAGAAGCGATAGTGGCAGGATAGAAAACAAGTGATAGGGTTTGTTTTGAAAAAGCGATAACCGCTTTATACGAGACGACCGTTTTATATGGGTTGAAAGCTCTGTATTGCACCACTTTGTGTGGGGCGATACGGGGCTTTCAGCCTTTTTTTTGTTCGTAAGAGGGTGGGGGCTACTAACTTCCAGGGGGTGCAGCTGTCTCAGCTGCACCAACAAAGCAGATGGCATTGGTTTGCTTGGTTGGTGCACTGCTTGCTTGGTTGGTGCATTGCTTGCTTGGTTGGTGCACTTGAGACAAGTGCACCCCCTTGAAGGCAGCCACCGAAACCGCAACTAACCTCCAGGGGGTGCAGCTGTCTCAGCTGCACCAACAAAGCAGATGGCATTCATTTGCTTGGTCAGTGCATTGCTTGCTTGGTAGGTGCACTTCTTGCTCTGGCAAGCGGCAAAGCCGAGCGGAGACAAGTGCACCCCCTTGAAGGCAGCCAATATCTGCTTTGAGCGTTATTTTAACAACGGATTAAACGAATTCGATGGGTGCGCAAAATTAACAACGGATTAAACGGATTAAACGGATTTTGGAGGGTGCGTTAAATTAAAACGGATTTAACGGATTAAACGGATTTTGGAGGGTGCGTTAAATTAACAACGGATTGAACGGATTAAACGGATTCGATGGATGCGTAAATAATCGGATTAAACGGATTTACTGCTGATACTTTTTTAAACAACGGATTTAACGGATTTAACGGATTCGATGGGTGTGCAGAATAACGGATTAAACGGATTTGGGTGCGCAGCCATCCGTAGCGGAGGTCTCCGGCCTCCGCAGCAATCTGCTGTACTAATCATTACAGTCTGACTTGGTGCTGCGGAGGCCGGAGACCTCCGCTACGGTTAATAACATCCGCTTAATCCGCTGTTAAATCTCCCAAGCAGAAGGAATCCGTTTAATCCGTTTAATCCGCTGTTAAATCTCCCAAGCAGAAGGAATCCGTTCAATCCGTTTAATCCGCTGTTAAATCTCCCAAGTAGAAGGAATCCGTTCAATCCGTTGTTAATTTAACGCACCCTCCAAAATCCGTTTAATCCGCTGTTAAATCTCCCAAGCAGAAGGAATCCGTTCAATCCGT
>NZ_JAHQUY010000093.1 GCF_019052365.1 Leyella stercorea | reverse complement strand
TCTAATGGCGGTCATTAGAAAATGACAAGAAGCTTTTTCTAATGACCGATTTGGGTTAAAGGCTGGCAGATATGCGTTCTATCTACCAGCCTTTGACGATATCTACCAGCCTTTGCCGATATCTACCAGCCTTTTGCGATATCTTCCAGCCTTTATTCGATAAAGAAGTCGTAGTCTTCTTCCGTGTCTTTCTTCTTATCCTCCGACGGCTGCTTGGGCTTCGGTTCCTCCTTTAGCTTTCCGTCCTTGTCGAACATGCCGTACGTTGTGCGCAGCACGATAAACTCGGTGCGGCGGTTCAGCTGGTTGCAAATCTCCTGCTTGTCCTTGTCGAGCTTCAAGATAAATTCCTCTGAGAGCACGTCGCCTTCCTTTAGCCACGGATACTTCTCGGTGAGTTTCTTGCGGATAGTCTTCGGTTTCTCCTTGCCGTAGCCCACTGGCGAGAGACGGTCGCGCGAGATTCCCTTTTCTGTGAGGTAGGCAACCACCGACTCGGCGCGGCGCTGCGAGAGTCCCTTGTTGTATACCGCCGAACCTTTATAGTCGCAGTGCGACGAAAGCTCTATCGTCACGTTCGGGTTCTCGTTAAGCAGCTTCACCAGTTCGTCGAGCGCAGCCGTTGATTCTGGTCTGAGCGTTGCCTTGTCGAAGTCGTAGAAGATGTTGTCGATGAGCACCGGCGCCGTGATTGACGCCAAAGCGAACTGCAGCACGTACTCTTCCGACTCCTCAGCCGGCTTCACGCGCAGCTCCTCTTTATGGTTGAGGAATCCCTTGCACGTTGCAAGGAAGATATAGTCGACGTTCGGGTCTATCACGTACTCGAACGATCCGTCGCCCTTCACGCTCACCTTCTTGTTTGTGCCGTCCGATCCGACGATGTACACAAGCGCTTCTGGCAGTTCGTAGCCGTCCTGCTCGTACACCCATCCCTTCACGTTCTGCACAATCTCCGGGTTCTCGAAACTGTAAATCTTGTCCCATCCCCTGCCGTCGTTGCGGTTCGACGAGAAGTAGCCGCGGTTGTGTACGCCCTCGAACGTCATGCCGAAGTCGTCGCCCTGCGAGTTGAGCGGATAGCCCGGATGCTCTATATCGTAGCCGCCTTTGTCGTTAGGCGAAGCGATGTAGATGTCCAAGCCGCCCATGCCTACATGGCCGTCGCTTGAGAAATAAAGGTCGCCGTTGGCACGAAACGTCGGGAACATCTCGTTGCCCGGCGTGTTAATAGGTTCGCCCAAGTTCTCCACACCGGCAAGACCGAGCGACGTGATGCGTGCTCGCCAGATGTCGAGTCCGCCCAGACCGCCTGGCATGTCCGACACGAAGTAGAGCCACTCGCCGTCGGGCGACACCGCAGGGTGGGCATAGCTTGAGAGCGTGTCGTTCGTCACCTTGAACTCCTCGGGTTTCCCCCAAGCCGCATCGGCACGCTGCGAAGTCATAATCTGCGCAAAGCGCGGATACGACGGGTCGGTCTGACACTGCGTGATGTACATCGTCTTGCCGTCGGGCGTCAGCGCGCATGCACCCTCGTCGTACTCCGTATTCAGTCCGCCGTTCACCGGTTCGGGCTTCTGCCACTTTCCCTTCTCGTCTTTCTGCGAGACGAATATGTCGGCAGCCTTCGCTCCGGTGATGCCGCTCAGTTCGTTGCCCGTAGCGTCATTGCGTGTAGAGGTGAAGTAGAGGTAGTCGTACTGGTCGCCGCCGAGCACCGGACTGTAGTCGTCTCTTCTCGAGTTGAACACATCCATGCGCTTCACCTGATAGCGCGAACCCTCCTTCTTCCATTGCGGAGCGTTCTGCGCCGAGGCGAGTCCGTTCTTTGCGAGCACGTTGTCTGGCATCGAGTCGAGCACAGCGCGGAACTCGGTCTCTGCCTGCTTGTATGCGCCGTTCTTCAGCAGCAGTCGGGCGTAGCTGAGGCGGTCCTGCGTCGACGCCTGATTGTATCTGATGGCGTTGCTGTATGCCGCAAGCGCCTTCTGTGTAGAGTTGATGCGCTCGTTGCAGAAAGCCACCTTCAGCGCTATCTTGCCGCGCTTCTCGCGCTCCTTCGGCGCTGTGCGCTGGTAAGCACGCTTGAACTGCGTCGCGGCGTCGTAGTATTCGCCCACGGCAAGATACTTCTCGCCCTTCTTCATGTTCTTCTCTGCGCCGCAACCGCTGAGCATGAGGGCAGATAAAGCGAGGATGAATAGGGTAGAGTAGAGTTTTATTTCTTTCTTCATTGATATTTGTCCTTTAATAGACTTAACGGAGAACAGCATTTTTTATTGTGTACCTGCTTTATTTTGTAGTTTTGACACACACACAATAAAAAATCCTCGCAAACGCGTTAGCGTCTGCGAGGATGAAATAGTATTGTTAATCGTTGATTAACGCTTCAAGTTCGGGTTCTTCTCAACCTCAGTTGTCGGATAAGGACAGTAGATTGACTCGTCGCCAGCCCATGTAGACTTAACAACCGGAACGCTCTCCTTAGCTGTGTACTCCTTACCGTTCTCAACAGCCACAACAACAGGCTTGTTAGCAACACGGTAGTCGAAGTTCTTCTTCAGCTCGTTCATACGGAACTCGTCGGCGCGGCGTGTAACCATCTGTGTCCACTGACCTGCAACCTCCCATCCGTGCTCGATGTAGCAAGCCTCAGCGAGCTGGTCTGCAGTCATGTTAGCGATAGCAACCTTTGTGCCGTCTGAGAGAGTTACGTTCTCTACGTCGTTAACGGCGCGCTTGCGTACCTCACGCAGATACTCCTTAGCCTTAGCCAAATCGCCACCAGAACGAGCTGCGCTCTCTGCGTACCAGAGGAGAACCTCTGCGTAACGAATCAGACGATGACGACGACCGTTAGTCATGTTGGTGTAGTTAGGCTCGAGATAGTTGTACGGAGCGAACTTCTCCTTAGCGAGGTTGTCGCCGTCGCAGTTTACTGAGTAGATAGCGAACATCGGGTGATAAGCCTCTACAACCGGCTTGCCTTCAGCATCAAGATCCCACCAGTTGCAAACCTTAGTGATTGTAGCACCGTCCTGGAATGTGATTTTCGGAGCATACACAGCATCCTTACGCGGTCCTTCCGGATAGCGCTTCCAGAATGCGATTTCGCCCCATGCATCGCCCCAGCCACCATCGCCGAGACCCTCGAAGCGGTCGCAAGAAGTAAGCTGAGAGTCGTGATCCCAAGAACCAGAGTTCCAGTTGTTGTCGATACCGAGGATGGTCTCCTTGTTGTAGTTGTGGCCCATTGAGTAGACGTGGTTCCAAACCGGATCGTTGTAGAAACCGTATGTGCCGTTGTTGTCGATTACTTCCTTAGCCTTTGCAGCAGCGAGAGCGTAGTACTCCTTGCCCTTGTTGAGCGGATAGCCTGCCATTGCCATGTATACAGCAGTGAGTGTAGCCTGAGTAGCCTGCTTTGTAACCCATGCGTCTACGCCGTCGTGGTTGCGCGGAGCCTGGCTGTAGCTTGTAGGCAACCAGCCTTCAGCCTTCTTCAGGTCCTCTACAATGAGGTTGTAGATTTCTTCAACGCTTGACGGAGCAACGTTTGTTGCGCTCGGGTCGGTAGTTACAACCCTCGGCAGCGGGCCGAAGATGCGTACCATGTAGAAGTAAGCGTATGCACGCCAGAAGTGTGCGTTGCCGAGAGCGATGTTGATTTCCTCCTGAGATGTAGGAGTCTTTGATGCGTTCTCGATTACCCAGTTACAAGCCTTGATAAGAGCGAAGTGCTGGCTCCATGCGTCTGTTACACCCTTGTTTTCGCCGTCAGAGCTGAATACGTCAAGAGCTGCAACAGCCTGCTTGTTAGAGCTTGGGTTGGCTGTCATGTCGTCGCCCTGCCACTGCGGGTACATTGGGTTAGTCCACGACTGTGTCTGGTTCAACTTCTCGTAGATTGTATGGATGCTTGCATCAAGGTCAGCCTGACTCTTGAATACGTTGGCCTCTGACATCTGTCCCTTCGGGTCCTCGTCGAGGAAGTCGCTACATGATGTTGTTGTTGTCAGCACCGAAGCAGCGAAAAGGCAACCCAGTAATATCTTTTTATTCATTTTGTTTCGTTGTTTAGATTGTTAATTGATGGTTTTAGAAGTTCAGACGTACACCGAATGTGAAGGTACGCGGGTTAGGATAAGCACCCATGTCGATACCGTTGTTGTTGTCGACGTTGTGCTCAGAGAATGCTGCGCCAGCAGGATCCATACCCTTGTAGCCTGTGATGGTGAAGAGGTTCTGTGCAGAGAGAGACAGACGTACGTCAGCGAACTTGGTCAGCTTGCGCGGCAGAGTGTAAGCGACGCTGATGTTCTCGCAACGGAGGTAGTTAGCGTTCTCGAGCCACTTGTCTGAGTTGCCGTATGTCTTGTTGCCTGATGCGTCGAGAGACGGCATTGACTTGCCAACCTCTGAGAAGTAGTCCTTATCGGTTACGAACATCGAAGCACCTACTGCTGAGTTCATGGCGTAGCGCACGAGGTTGAGGCGCTTAGCACCGAATGCTGCATTGAAGAATGCGTTGAACTCCCAGTTCTTGTAGTTGATGGTGTTGTTCCAACCGAATGTCACGTCCGGGTTAGAGCGTCCGAGAACGAAGCGGTCCTTGTCGGCGTCCGGAGTGCGTGTTGTCTTGCCGTCGGCTGTGTAGTATGTGTCATAGAACTTGCCGTCGTCGCCCTTCTCAAGACCTGCCCACTTGTAGCCGTAGAATGTACCGATAGCCTCACCCTCGGTGATGATGGTACTTGCTTCTACTGTACCCGGTGACGGGCTGTAGCCGTAGAGACGCGGAGTCTGAGCTGTAAGCTTGGTTACCTCGTTCTTCAGGTAGCTAACGTTGAGAGTAGATGTCCACTGGAGGTCCTTCTTCTGCAGAATCTGTGCTGTCAGGCTAACGTCAACACCCTTGTTGCTAACTTCGCCTGCGTTTGTCCAGTAGCTCTGACCACCGAGGTAGCCCGGAGTGCTCTGCTGGAGCAGGGCGTCTGTAGTGTTCTTCCAGAAGAGGTCTACACCGAGGCTCAAGCGGTTGTTGAAGAAGCCGAAGTCGAAGCCGAGGTCGAACTGCTTAACCTTCTCCCATGTCAGGTCAGGAGTAGCGATACCGCCAGCCCAGTAGCCAGAGTATGTGTTCTTTGTACCGTAGTTGAAGCCGGTTGTAGAGAGGCTTGCGAGTGTAGAGTACGGAGTGATATCCTGGTTACCGATAATACCATAGCTTGCGCGGATCTTAAAGTTGTTAACAACGTTGCGCATCGGCTCCCAGAACTTTTCGTTAGAAACAGTCCATGCAGCTGCTACTGACGGGAAGTAGCCCCACTTCTTGTTTGTGAAGCGGCTCGAACCGTCGGCACGGAGTGTACCGGTGAGCATGTAGCGGTCAGCGTAGTTGTACATAACGCGAGCTACGCCAGAGAGCATTGTCCACTTGCTGTAGCCGTTGCTTGCGTCGCGTGTAGCGGCGTTCTTCACGTTCCAGTAGCCTACGAACTCCTGAGCCAGGTCCTTACCCTCGATACCCATAGAGCGTGTCTCGCGGCTTGTTGCCTCCCATACGCCGGTAGCAGTAAGGTTGTGGTCGCCCCAAGAGTGCTGGTATGTAAGGTTGTTGGTCGACTGCAGACCCATCACCTGAGCGTTGTTGTTGCCCATGTTTGTAGTACCGTTAACGGTCTTGGAAGAGAGGCTGTACCACTTGTAGTCGTTGAAGTCGATACCGTTTGTTGTGGTGAATGTCAAGCCGTCGCAGATGTTGAACTTCAAGTCGACATGACCGGTAACCATTGTACGGTTGCGGTCGCTCTGGTTAGCGTGAACCAAGCCCCACGGGTTCTGCTGGATGTTGTTGTACGGGTCCTTGTTGTAGTTGCCGTTAGCATCCATCATCTCCATTGTCGGAGAGTAGTTAAGACCTACCCAGATCGGGTTCGACTGGTTCTGAGCGAAGCCTGCCGAACCGCTGTTCTCTGTACGAGAGAGGTTAGCGTCGGCTGTGAGCTCCAACCAAGAGAAGAGCTTGTTGTGAATATTGAACTTAACAGAGTAGCGCTTCGACTCAGTGTCGCGAATAACACCTTTCTGGTCCATATAGTTGGCAGAGAAATATGTCTGTGTGCCGGTTGTACCCTTAGAGATAGCCACCTTGTAGTTCTGTGTAACACCGGTGTGGAGCAGCTGGTCCATCCAGTCGATACCCTTGTTTGTGCCGTTGATATAACCAGCGAGAGCGTTAGCGTCAGCACCCTTGTACTGCACCAAAGCCTTTGCGTAATCCTGAGCGTTCATAGCTTCAGGAACGTGGTATGCGTTAGAAACACCGAGCGAAGCGTCAAATGTAACCTGAGTTGTGCCGGCCTTACCCATCTTGGTCTGAACCATTACAACACCGTTAGCACCGCGCGCACCGTAGATAGCTGTAGAAGAAGCGTCCTTCAGCACCTGGATGCTCTGGATATCCTCAGGGTTGATACCCTCGAGACCTGTCTCGCGAACGATGCCGTCAACTACGTACAACGGGTCGTTGCTCTTGTTTACAGAGCTTGCACCACGCACACGAATCTTCATCGAACCGCCAGGAACGCCAGAAGACATCACCTGCACACCCGACATACGACCGTTGAGGGCGTCCTCAACACGTGCTACCGGCTGGTCCTTAAACGACTTGTTATCCATGATGGCAACAGAACCTGCCAAGTCGGCCTTCTTCACTGTACCGTAACCGATAACGACAACGTCGCTCAGCATCTCAGCGTCTTCATGAAGAGTAATGTCAAGGGCTTTCTTGCCTGCTACAGACATTTCCTGAGTCTTATAGCCTACGTAAGAAACTACAACTGTGGGTTTTGAAACGCGGAGAGTGAAGTTGCCATCAATGTCAGTAACTGTACCGTTCGACTTGTTGCCTTTTTCTACAATGCTAACGCCAATAAGCGGTTCGCCAGCGGCATCAAGTACGCGACCAGTAATCTGCTGGTTCTGCGGTGTTTGAGCTACATTGTAAACCGAACGCGCGAGTTCGTCTGCTGCTGTTGCGTTTGTTGCGCAAAGCATCATGCCTCCTCCCATCAACAACGAAAGCGCTAACTGCTTTGTCATAAGCGGAAGTAAAGGTCTCTTTACTTTTTCCATAGATTTGGTTTTTAAGTTTAGGACATCGTCCGCATTGCCGTAGTTTCCTTAGGCTGTGAGCTGACACATCCTTTTTCTTGTTAATAATAGTTATGTAGTATATATTTTATAACTCGAAATTAAACTAATTGTCACTATCTTTTCACCTTGTGTGTTTTTACTGTAGTGATTTGTTTAAGTAGGCGATTGGTTTTTAATTCGGGTGCAAATTTACAAAAATTTCTTTATGCACAAAAAAAATCATTAAAAATTTTTATGAAAACGTTTGTTCTGCACGTTTTTTGTGCAGCAATCGTTCGTCGGTTTGAAACAATTTGCGTAAATTTGCAACTGCAAAATCGCAATGGTTCCGTAGCTTAGCTGAATAGAGCGTCAGATTCCGGTTCTGAAGGTCGTGGGTTTGAATCCCACCGGAATCACCCAGGGGGTGCAGTTGTCTCAACTGCACCTTTTTTATTTCAAAAATGAATTAACTTGCTTGTTATATCAGAAACATTTTGTACATTTGCAATATCTCAAGTATAAACTTATATTTGTATCAGGTAGATATGGGAAACTTTAGTAGACAACAAGAAGAAAAAAAGGAAGCTCGGAGTTGGGATAAAACCGTGAAGGAGACCTTGGCAAAATACTTCTTCGACTTGTCTAAACTTGTGTTCACTGCGATTGTGTTAGGCGGATTCGTTCCTATTTTCACAAACGAGTATGTGGCAGTAAATTGGATGGTTGTAGGATGCGGCACTTTCGTCTCTGTTTGCTTCGCCATCTTTGGGTATAGAATTTTAAAAAACAAATAATTATGGGAACATTAGAAGCATTCTTGGTAATATTGGCAGTGATTAGCGGCGGTCTTGTCATTTGGTCTTATACCAAATCTGGCAAGAAGTGGCTCAACAGCCTCTAACTTTATGTACTATGCTCGATTCCCGCGGTCTGGTAATAATACTTTAGATATGCGGTAATAGTATTCTTGCTATGCGGTAATGAGATTTTTGCTGCGTGGTAATATCATGGTTCTTTGCAAGAACATATTAAAGGCTACCCGTTGGCGGAATTAATTTAAGTTGATAAATATGAGTAAAAAGTTGCACAT
>NZ_JAHQUY010000010.1 GCF_019052365.1 Leyella stercorea | reverse complement strand
TGGAACATTACCCGATTCATTGACGAGATTTTCAGAGAATTGCTTGCATATCTCGAGTATTTTGACGAATTTTGTATAAAGGTTGTACATACGATGGTTTGGACTTAATGTTTTGAACACCACTAAGTTACTAAAAATCAGCGATATGTGCAACTTTTTACTCATATTTATCAACTTAAATTAATTCCGCCAACGGGTATATCTTTGTTATTTATAAGGATAAACAAGAAACAACTCCAAAAAACAACGATATGACAACACTTCTTCTTGTGCGCCACGGCGAGACCGTCGACAATGTGCGCCAGATTATGCAGGGGCAGACTCAAGGCAAGCTGACCCCGAACGGCATCGAGCAGGCACGCGCCCTCGCTGCCGAGCTGAAAGACACGCCCATCGACGTGTTCGTGTCGAGCGACCTTAAGCGCGCTTTCGACACGTGTGTGATACTGGCGGCTGCACACGGCGTGGCGCCCAACGCTATCGTGCAGACAAAGCTGCTGCGCGAGCGCGACTGGGGCAGCTTCACGGGCAGATATATCCCCGACCTAAAGGATGCGGTGTGGACCGACGACATCGAGTCGCTCGACGCTCTCAGGGCGCGTGCCGCAGCATTCCTGCAGTTCGTGAGAGAGAATTATGATGGAAAGACCGTGCTTGCCGTGGGACACGGAATAATGAACAAGGCAATAAGAAGCGTGCATCGCGGCACGCCGATGAACGAAACGCCACGCATGGCGAATGCGGAGGTGGTGAGACTGGAGGTAATTAGTAATTCGTAATTAGTAATTATTAATTAGTAATTAGGAATAGTAAGAGCAACATAAGTAGCGGAGGTCTCCGGCCTCCGCAGCACCAAGTCGGACATACAATTAACAGTAGCGGAGGTCTCTGGCCTCCGCAGCACCCTAAAATAGACATACAATTTGTATCAGACTTGGTGCTGCGGAGGCCGGAGACCTCCGCTACTATTGTTATCTGCGGCTGCCGAAGCCACCGCCTCTTGACGATGAGGAGCCTCTCGACGAGCTGCCGCCACCGAACGAAGACGAACTTCTCGACGGACTGCTGCTTCTTGACGAGCCGAACGATGAGCCGCTGCTTCTTGAAGAGCCGAACGAAGAAGAGCTTCTTGACGAGCCGAACGACATGCTGCTGCCTCTCGATAAGCTGTCTACGGGCTTGAACGTAGAGCGCGGTGTCGACTGCATGGGCGAGCCGAAGCTGCGGTTGCTGCGACCAGAGCCGAAGCTGCGGCTTGAAGAGCTGCTGCCGCTATCCGACTGGCGCACGGTGGTGCGTGTGCTGCTCTCGCGACTGCCGAAGCCCGACGAGCCGCGGCTTGAGCCGAAGCTGCTGTTGTCGCGGCGTGAGCCAGAGCCGAATCCGTTGACATCGCGGTTTGAGCCCGAAGCTACGCCGTTGACGTTGCGACGGATGGCATTGTTGTCGCGGCGCGAGCCGAAGCCCGAGTTGTTGTTCTTCTGCTCCACCTGACGGTTGCCGCGCACGCCGAACGACTGGCGGTTGCCGCGTCCGTAGTCGCCACGCTGGAATCCGTCGCGCATACCGAAGTAATTGTCGCCGCTGCGCGAGCCGAACGTTCTGCCGCTATACCACGAGCGTCCGTTGTTCTGACGCCACGAGTGTCCGCCACGATAGCTCACGTACACCGTCGGACGATGGAAGTAGAAGTAGTCGCGGTGCGGATAGCGGGCGTAGATGGCGAAGTGCCAGCAGCCTGAGTGGAAGTAGAGCGGACGGTAGAAGTAAGCCGCGTCGCAGAACATGCGATACTGCCAGTCGAGCAGCACGTAGCTGAAGTCGAGGTTACGCCAGCGCCAGTAGTCGCCGTACAGCTCGTCGTACGAGTTGACGCTGAGCAGATAATCGAGGTTTATCTCGTAAGCCGCCTCATACTGGTCGTCAGTGAGGTTCAGCTCGTAAGCCATCTTGTCGGTGAGGAACAGAGCCTGTTCGCGCGCCTGACTGTAGCTCATTGCGCCGGCTGTCACCATGAAGCCGAGCACCATTACTATTGTTGCGAAAAACCTTTTCATAATATTTCTGTTTTAAAAGTTATACATTATCTTTAGGTGCCCTCTCAGGGGCTCTATAGGAGGTGCTTTCTAGGGGGTGCACTTGTCTCAAGTGCACCAACCAAGTAGAATGCTCTGTTGGTGCAACTACTGCTATGTTTCTCAGGGGGTGCACTTGTCTCAAGTGCAACAACCAAGCAGAATGCTCTGTTGGTGCAACTACTGCTATGTTGGTGCAGTTGAGACAACTGCACCCCCTTAACTGCACCCCCTTGAGGTTTCCTTTCGCTTGCAAAGTTAGAACTTTATCAGAGCACGTCAAAGGGATTTTCCCTAAACGCTTGTGGGAAAATCCCTAAACAGCTTAGAGACAATCGTCGGATTGCGTACGCCGTCCAATCGGATTCCGTCCGCCGCCCGATCAGATTCCGTACGCCGTCCGATCAGATTCCGTCCGCCGTCCGATCGGATTCCGTACGCCGCCCGATCGGATTCCGTTCGCCGTCCGATGACTTAACGACCGCCGCAACACAACAAACCGACCGCCGCAACCCTATTGTTTCATAACATTTAACGCCTCGGACGCTA
This sequence comes from Leyella stercorea, assembly GCF_019052365.1. Taxonomy (GTDB): domain Bacteria; phylum Bacteroidota; class Bacteroidia; order Bacteroidales; family Bacteroidaceae; genus Prevotella. Next base: position 52,432 of record NZ_JAHQUY010000010.1, on the reverse strand, counting down.
CATAATCAATCAAAAAAGCGTAACTTTGCACTTTAAAGGTGGCTGTCTGCACATTATTATTATAGCACACAGCGCACTACATATCAGTAAATTAACAATAAAACACATATAAAATGGCACAAGAAGACGTTTTCAAGAAAATCGTGAGTCACTGCAAGGAGTATGGTTTCGTGTTCCCGAGCAGCGAAATTTATGACGGACTGGCTGCAGTGTACGACTACGGACAGAACGGTGTAGAACTGAAGAACAACATCAAACAATACTGGTGGAAGAGCATGGTGCTGCTGCACGACAACATCGTGGGCATCGACTCTGCCATCTTCATGCACCCTACTATCTGGAAGGCAAGCGGACACGTAGACGCTTTCAACGACCCGCTCATCGACAACCGCGACTCTAAGAAGCGCTACCGTGCCGACGTTCTCATCGAGGACCAGATTGCAAAGTACGACGAGAAGATAGAGAAGGAGATTGCCAAGGCTCGCAAGCGCTTCGGCGAGAGCTTCGACGAGGCTCAGTTCCGCGCTACCAACGCTCGCGTAATCGAGCACCAGCAGAAGCGCGACGCTCTCCACGCACGCTACACAGCGGCTATGCAGGGACCTGACCTCGCTGAGCTGAAGCAGATCATCCTCGACGAGGAGATCGTAGACCCGATCAGCGGCACAAAGAACTGGACCGACGTGCGCCAGTTCAACCTCATGTTCTCTACAGAGATGGGCTCGGTAGCCGACGGCTCTAACAAGGTATACCTCCGCCCGGAGACAGCGCAGGGCATCTTCGTCAACTACCTTAACGTGCAGAAGACAGGCCGCATGAAGATTCCGTTCGGCATCGCACAGATCGGCAAGGCGTTCCGCAACGAGATCGTAGCACGCCAGTTCATCTTCCGTATGCGCGAGTTCGAGCAGATGGAGATGCAGTTCTTCGTACAGCCGGGCACCGAGCTCGAGTACTTCCAGAAGTGGAAGGAGCTGCGCATGAAGTGGCACCAGGCTCTGGGCTTCGGCGCCGAGAACTACCGCTTCCACGACCACGAGAAGCTGGCTCACTACGCCAACGCCGCTACCGACATCGAGTTCCACATGCCGTTCGGCTTCAAGGAGGTGGAAGGCATACACAGCCGCACCAACTTCGACCTCTCGCAGCACGAGAAGTTCTCGGGCCGCTCTATCAAGTACTTCGACCCGCAGACAAAGGAGTCGTACACTCCGTACGTCATCGAGACATCTATCGGCGTAGACCGTATGTTCCTCAGCGTGATGTGCCACTCTTACAAGGAGGAGAAGCTCGAGAACGGCGAGACACGCGTCGTGCTCATGCTCCCGCCGGCACTCGCTCCGACAAAGCTCGCCGTGCTGCCGCTCGTTAAGAAGGACGGTCTGCCCGAGAAGGCTCGCGAGATTGTGAACAACCTGAAGTTCCACTTCAACACAACTTACGACGAGAAGGACACCATCGGCAAGCGCTACCGCCGTCAGGACGCCGTGGGCACACCTTACTGCGTCACCGTCGACTACGACACGCTGAAGGACAACACCGTAACACTCCGCTTCCGCGACACTATGGAACAGGAGCGCGTGAGCATCGACCAGCTCCTCAGCATCATCGAGGACAAGGTGAGCATCACAAGCCTGCTCAAGAAATTGCAGTAATAACACACTCGATAAATGAGAAAATACTATTTATTCATACTCTTCGCCATGACGACAGTCTTCGCAGCAAGCCAGTCGTCGTGCAAAGAGACCGACAACGAGGTGGAAGAGTACCCCAACTGGCAGAAGACCAACGAGGCTTACTACGACAAGAAGTACGCCGAGGTGAAGCAGCTCGTCAATGGCGGCGCTGCCGACTGGAAGGTGCTGCGCTCTTGGAGCCTCGACGACAAGCTGGCTACACACAGCTACGACTACGTGCTCGCCAACGTGCTCAACGCCGGTACGGGTTCGGGCTGTCCGCTCTACACCGACTCGGTGAAGGTGCACTACAGCGGCCGACTGCTGCCGTCGACAAGCTACGCCGAAGGCTACATCTTCGACCAGTCGTGGCAGGGCGAATACAACCTCAGCACGATGAAACCGCGCACGTTCGCCGTGAGCGGCGTGGTGAAAGGTTTCGCTACAGCGCTGCAGAACATGCACATCGGCGACAGATGGCAGGTATACATGCCTCACCAGCTGGCATACGGCTCGTCTGACACGCCGGGCGCAGCCTACTCCACCCTCATCTTCGACATAACCCTCGTCGGCTACTTCCGCAAGACGTCTACAGCAGCCGCTCCCTCAAAGGACGGCGCAGCACAGCAGCAGACTACGGGATACTGGGTTTACGAGTAATCACTCTATAAGGGCATGGCATTTTTTCGGATGCCATGCCCTTTTTACGTCATCAAAACACGGTCTTAATACAAATGTAAAACACCTTATATATATTTGCACGCCCTTGCACAGGATACACATATCTATAGAGAGTTAAAGACAAATCGACGAAAACACACATTTATAACATTAATACATTTATGACAAAACATTTACGCATTTTTATGCTCACGCTGCTCGTGCTAATTAGCGCGGCGGTTATGGCGCAAACGACGGTCGACTTCTCAAACGGCCTTCCAAGCAACTGGACAAAAATTACAGGCACAGTTGCAGAACAAAACTACGAAGGAAAGACTGCCATACAGTTACAGAAAGGCGCTTCCATTTCAAGTCCAGCAATGACAGAAGCGTCAACCGAACTTGTAATCTCAACGACAAGAAGTAATAACGGTACTACAATGAACGTTGCTTATCAGATTGGCGAAGCTGACGCTGTTGTCTTCAAGACATTCAACGCAACAGAAGTAGCAAAGACTTCGTGGAAAGAATACACCGTTAAGGTACCTACAGAAGCCCAGGTCGCTGGTTGCAAATACATCTTCACGACAAACACTGCTTCTTACTACATCTCTCAAATAAAGTTCGTAGCAGCAAGTACATCAACCACCCCAACCTCTCTTTCTTTCAATGGCACTGACGTCACTCTTACCGAAGGCAAGACCGACGCTGGCGCAGACTTCACGGGCTACACCGCTACCGTAACCGACAATATAGCCGGCACTATCACATACGCAGCATCAGGAGACGCCGTGGCTACCGTCAACGAAACCACTGGCGCTGTAACCGTCAACGCCACAACATACGGCACAACAACCATCACCGCCACATTCACACCTGCAGACCCAACACAATACTCAGGCTCAACAGCTACGTATCAGATTACGAACAAGAAGGCTGTTGATTTGTCGGAGATTGTGTTCAAATCTTCTGAAGACAAAGTAAGCGGCACCGGCGATAAGACTCTTACAAAGTCAATTGCTCAGATACATACAAGCAACGGCTCATTAGGTGCTTCAGCCGACTACCGCTTCTATGGTCGTAGCACTACTACCTTCTCACTTACTGATCCTACACGAGTAATTACAAGCATTAAGTTTGTAGGTGGTTCTACATATGGTAAATTCGAAGCAGATAAGTCCAATTACAACAAAAAAAATGGCACTTGGACTGGATCAGAATATTCTGTGACATTCACGAATACTGATTCCAAACAAATCAACAATATAACCCAAATCATCGTCACAACAGCAGAGAAAAAGCCAGCTCCTGCCCTCTCTTTCGCCGAGCCGACTGTAACAAAGAACCTTAATGAAAGCAAAGGAATCATAAGCCTTCAGACCATCTCAAAACCTGCAGACCTCGATGCCTCTGCTATCACATATAAAAGTTCGGACAACGAGACCGCAGAGGTGGATGGCGGCAATATATACATGTACAAGACCGGCACTGTTACAATCACAGCGACATCTGCCGAGACCGACAAGTATGCAGCAGGCACCGCTTCATACAAGCTCGTAATCGTAGATTCGAGTTCTGCTGAGACCAAGTCGGTAACATTCATTGCCGGTAAGCAAATGGGAACACAGGACGCAAACGGCAAGAAAGACGAGATGTCGCAGGACGGTGTTACTGTACTCTCTACGAATGCTGCTCTCGCCGCAAAATCAACATTAGACGAGTACACATACAGATTTTACATGCGAAGCCAGACAACCATCTCTACCAAGGTTGGCAAGATTACGGAGATATACTTCGTTGGCAGCGGCAACAAGGATAGATACTCTCTGACGAATCTCTCTTCTACAGACAACAACTACACTTCTACACAAGATGACTACGGCGTTTGGACTGGCTCTGCAAAAGAAGTGGTGTTCAACGCTTCTGCCCAGGTTCGCGCCGTGCAGATAATCGTAACAATCGTTATGCCGAAGAGCTATACCCTCGACGAGACAAGCACACAGAACGTCATCGAGAACTGTTCATACGCCAACGTAACACTGAAGCGAACGGTAGAATCGAGCCACTGGAACACATTCTGCGTGCCGTTCTCACTCACAGCCGATCAGGTTGCGAAGTACTTCGGCGAGGGAACTATGCTCCGCACATACGAAGGCGACTTCAATAACAACATCGCAAACTTTAAGGTTGTAGACAACATCGAGGCAGGCAAGCCGTATCTGCTGAAGCCGGGCAACGCTGTTGTGGAGAACCCGACATTCGAGGAGGTGAGCGTTGTGGCTACCAACCTCGACGCCGACAAGAACCCGCAGGCCGTAGGCGACGCTGCCGTGTTCCAGATGAAGGGCATCTACAACCATGTCACACTGGCGCAGAACGAAACCAACCTCTATCTCGGCGAAGGCAATCTTTTCTACTACCCTGCAGATGCAGAGGCTTGCGAGATGAACGGCTTGCGCGCATACTTCATCGTGCCTGAAAATACCGACATCAACAAGCTGCGTGCCAATATCGACGGAACGGCTACTTCGCTCGGCGCTATCTTCAACACTGAGGAGAACAATGCGCCGGTATACAACCTGCAAGGTCAGCGTGTAGGCAGTGCACTCGGTTCGCTGAAGAGCGGCATATACATCAAGAACGGCAAGAAGGTCGTTGTTAAGTAAACATATACACAACATTAATCGGTAATAACATACTAAAGCACAATGAAAAAGAAGCAATATATAGCACCTGCAACAACAGCGATAGAGATAGAAGCAACAAGAATAATGGCAGGATCGCCCGGTCTGAACAAACCCGGCACGTCGGGCGACTACAACAAGCCTAAGCCGGGCACGGGTTCAGGCGGTCATTACGCACCGTCGCGCGACTACTTCAACTCGTGGACGAACGACGACGAGAGCAGCGAAGAGTACGATTATCAATAATACAAAGACAACAAAGGTCGAGCGAAATCGCTCGACCTTTGTTGTCTGGGTTGGTGCACTTTCTACTTCAGCTTCAGCTTGTTCTCGCAGAACACAACCGTATAGCGTGCGCCTCGCTTCGTCTTGAACTTCAGCACCGAGTCGCCGTAGCGCACCTCGCATGGAGCACCCGCACCCGAGAGCAGCGTAGCCTCAACGAGTTTGCCGTTCTTCCAGCTGATAGACACGGTGAAGTTGCCCTTTGCGCGCAGACCGCTCACAGCGCCCTCTTTCCAAGCGTCGGGCAATGCAGGCAGCAGATGCACGAATCCCATGTGGCTCTGCATGAGCATCTCGGTAACGCCGGCTGTTCCGCCGAAGTTGCCGTCAATCTGGAACGGAGCGTGTGTGTCCCAAAGGTTGTCGAGCGTGCCGTTCTTCAGCAGGTTGCCGTAGAGCGTGTAGGCATGGTTGCCGTCGTGCAGGCGCGCCCACTGGTTAAGTTTCCAGCCCATTGACCATCCTGTGGCGCCGTCGCCGCGATGTTCGAGCACCACGCGCGAAGCCTTAGCCAGTTCGGGCGTCGTAACGGGCGACACGGTGTGACCCGGATGCAGACCAAAGAGATGGTTCACGTGGCGATGCTCGTCCTTCGGGTCGTCGATATCCGTCGACCACTCCATGAGCTGTCCGTAGCGACCTATCTTATACGGAGCGAGATGCTTCAGAGCGTCCTTCCACTGGCGGCGTTCCTTTACGCTCTTGCCCAGCACGCGACTTGCCTCAATAGCATCCAAGAGCACTTCGCGTATCACGGCGTGAGCGAACGTTGCGCCCTCGTCAACCGGTCCGTGCTCGGGCGATGTAGACGGAGCTGCGGTGTATACGCCGTCGGCGCGATGCCAGAGATAGTCGGCAGCGAAGTCGGCAGACTCCTTCAGCATGTCGTAGTTGTCGGCGAGGAAGTGGCGGTCGCGGGTGAAGTCGTAGTAGTTCCAGAGGTGAGTGGCGAGCCACGGACCGGCGAACGGCGAGAAGTTCCACGACATATCCTCGCTGGAAAGCGGCGATGTGAAGCCGAATATATTGCCCGAAACGGACGTTGTCCAGCCACGTGTGCCGAAGTACGACTTAGCCGTTACGCGACCCGGCTTAACGAGCGTGCGCATGAAGTTGAAGAGCGGCAACTCGCACTCCGGAAGTCCCGTCGGGCAAGCCAGCCAGTAGTTCATCTGCAGGTTGATGTTATTATGATAGTCGATGCGCCACGGTCCGTCCACGTTGTTATGCCACAAGCCCTGCAGGTTAGCCGGCATATTGTCTGCACGCGACGACGAGATGAGCAGGTAGCGGCCAAACTGATAGTAGAGCTGCTCCAGATAGTAGTCGGGCTTGCCCTGGCGGTAAGCCTCAAGACGTCGGTTCACGGGCAGGTCGGCGGTCTCAACCGTAGCGTTGTTGATGTTCAGACGCACGCGGTTGAAGAGCTCCGAATAGTCGGCGTAATGCTCGTTGAGCAGGTAAGCGTAGTCCTTAGCCGCAGCCTTTGCGAGCCAGTCGGCGGTAGTCTTTGCCGGGTCGACGCCCACATAAGCCTTCGGGTCGTTGAAGTCGGGATCGTAGTTGGGCTTGTAGTCGGTGTCGGCAGTGATGAGGAACACCACCTCGTCGGCATCCTTTACCGTGAGCTTGCCGCCAGCGTTAGAAACCTCGCCGCCCTTAGCCACAGCCTTGATGCGCACGGCGTACTGCATGGCGTTGTTGTCGAGACGCGCCAGCCAGCAGAGCGCATCGGCGCCGTCGGCCTTCATCTCGCCCGTCGAAACAGGGTTGGGAGCGTAAGAGAACACGAGGTTCTGCTTGCCGCGCTGCGACGCAGCGAAGCGCACAGCCATCACATTGGCAGGATGCGACACGAAATACTCGCGCTCGTACTGCACGCCGTCCTTGCAGAAACTCACCTTAGCAAGGGCTGAGTCGAGCGAGAGCTCACGGCGATAGCCGGTCATACCCACCGAACTCAGTCCGGTTTCTATATAGAACTCGCCGGCTGTTGTGAAGCTGCCGAAGCGGAACGGCTCCTCGGCGTCAGCCTCGTAAGGCACTACGCTGTTGAAGTTCTTGCGTGTGAGCTGTTCGGCTTTCGCCCAGTCGCCCTTGGTGAAGGCGTCGCGTATCTCGCCCACAACATTAGCCGACTGCTTGTTCACATCCCAGTAGTAAGCGGCGCCGCGCGCAGTGTTGGGACCGCCGCGCCAGAGCGTCTTCTCGTTGAACGTGATGCGCTCAGCCTCAACAGAACCGAGCACGTTGCCGCCGATATTGCCATTGCCGATGGGCAGCGACTGCGACTCCCATTCGGGATCGGGGTTGTTCACTAAGTCGCCGGCACGCACCAGCTGACGCTCAGTAGGCTTGCGGTCGGGGCTCGAAGCGAGCCACACAGCCTGTCCGCGCATCGTCGTTGGGCGGTCGAACCAATACTTCAAGGGCGTCTTCTGCTGCGCGAAGCCGTTGGCAGAACCAAAGGCGCAGAGCGCAAGAAGCGCAAGGAGTTGTCTTTTTGCTTGCATTATGATTAGTTTTTAATTTTTAGTCTATCACCACAAAGTTACTGCAAAAAAGCGAAATAAGCAGCAATAAAGACACCTATTATAATAAAAAAGCCGTAAATTTGCAATTTAGGGGGTGCACTTGTCTCAAGTGCACCAACCAAGCAAGAACTGCACCCCTAACTACAAATACAAATCAAATTAAAATAAAACTATGAACAATCTAAACAACATTACCAGCAAGTTTCTCATCGAAGGCACCGTCAGCGACATCAAGCCGCTCGGCAACGGACTCATCAACGACACATACCGCATACAGACCGCAGAAAACGACCGCCCCGACTACGTCCTGCAACGCATCAACCACCACATCTTCACCGATGTTGACCTGCTGCAGCACAACGTGGAGACCGTGACCAACCACATACGCGAGCAGCTGAAGGCAGAAGGAGCCGACGACATCGACCGCCGCGTGCTGCGCTTCGTGCCAACCACCGACGGAAAGACCTACTACTTCGACGGCAAGAGCTACTGGCGCGTGTCGATATTCATCAGCGACGCCGTGACGATGGACGCCGTGACGCCCGAATCGTCGTACGACGCAGGCAAGGCGTTCGGCGACTTCGAGGCTCGACTGGCTGACATCGCCGACCAGTTGGGCGAGACAATCCCCGACTTCCACAACATGTGCCTCCGACGCGACCAACTGCGCAAGGTGTACGCAGAAGACCCCGTGGGACGCGCCGAGAGCGTGAAGCAGTTCGTAGAAGAGATTGAGGCGTACATGGACGAGATGTGCCTGGGCGAACGACTGCTCGCCGAGGGCAAGCTGCAGAAACGCGTGTGCCACTGCGACACAAAAGTGAACAATATGATGTTCGACAAGCAAGGTAAAGTGCTCTGCGTGATAGACCTCGACACCGTGATGCCATCACTCTTCGTCAGCGACTACGGCGACTTCCTGCGTACAGCCGCAAACACCATCGCCGAAGACTCGCCCGAATACGACAAGATTGACTTCCGCATGGACATCTTCGAGGCGTTCACACGCGGCTACCTCGAATCGGCACAGCGCTTCCTCACACCGCTCGAAGTGTCGCTCCTGCCCTACGCCGCCGAACTCTTCCCCTACATGCAGTGCGTGCGCTTCCTCTGGGACTATCTCTCGGGCGACCACTACTGGAAGTGCCAGTATGCCGACCACAACCTCACACGCGCCCGCAACCAGTGGCACCTCTTCCTGAAGGCAAAGGCACACGAGGCAGAGATGAAGCAATTCATCGAAGAACTGAAGAAGTAGAATGTGTGGAGTTTTCTCATCCGCACCGAACGATACGGACATCCGCGCCGACCGTTACGAGCATCCGCATCAGTCGGCGCGTATCATAAAAGTCTAATATTATTTTGCCAGTCTCGCCATTTTTCACTATCTTTGCAGCCACTAACGCGCTTGTGGCGGAATTGGTAGACGCGCCAGACTTAGGATCTGGTGTTTTAGGACGTGAAGGTTCGAGTCCTTTCAGGCGCACCCAAGAAAATCCTAACTGCTTGAATATGAGCAGTTAGGATTTTTTGTTTTTATAAATTGCCGAGTTTTTGCCAACATAATTCGTCGCTAATTTGTTGTGGTCGGCAAAGTTCATGTTGTTTTCATCCGTATTTCTCATAATTTCATTGCTTTTCACTTGACATCGCCAATTTTATGAGTCACCAAATGACAAACTATAGTCAGATAGATTAGCTCACATATTCTATAAATTGATGTATATATCATCTATATAATACAAATATCACTATCTAACATAATAACTCAACACCTTTATTCGTTATTCTAACAGGAAATCACTACTTTTGTACTTTCCAAATAATTATACGCAAATATGAGTAAAGATATAAACAGACTAAAGGTTGTCCTGGCTGAAAAGAAACGAACCAACAAATGGCTCGCTGAACAATTGGGCAAAGATCCTGCAACCGTCTCAAAGTGGTGTACCAACACCATACAGCCGAATGTCGAGACACTGGTGGAGATCGCCAAATGTCTGAATGTTGAGATACAGGATTTGTTTTGGCCAATTGAGAATATTACTATTGAATAAATATCAAGCAGTATATAAATTAAAAATTTCAGTGTTTTTTTATTTTACTAACAGTGATAATATATAATAATTAGCATATGAATAAGAAACAATTAATAAGGGAGGTGGCAGGAAGAACAGGATTTTGGAATTGTCTTTCCAAAATAATTGTAAACTGTTGCATAAAGACTATACTTTCAGAATTGCAACAAGGACATAGAATATCTTTGAAGGATTTTGGAGCATTTCATATCGTTAAAAGCTTGGGAAGAACTTATTTTGATATTCAAAAAAAAGAAATAAAAAAATCATCAGCAAAAAATATTGTAAAATTTGTTCCATACAAGAAATTTAAGAAACAACTTAGTACCAATGTCGTTGATGTTCATGATGAAAATGATGGTTCGATAGAGAATATAATAACATTAGAACCTCGTGTATTCATCAATCCAGCGCCAACCCCCAAAAAACTTAATCCTAACAATTCAAGTCCTCTGTCCGGAAAGCAGAATATAGGAAAGAGATGTAAACGTAAGCAGGATGTAGCTAAACATTATCTTGCTTTTGAAGGAAAATTTCTATATGACAAGTTCCAAGGAGAATTGGATCATGACAGTTTTCCGTCGGTAAAGGTTCCGCAGCATGATACTTCTATTCTGATTCCTAAACCTGATAAAACAGGAACAACAGTTGGTGTTATGGAACCAGTGTTGTTAAGTAGCATACGCAAAATGTGTCAGGAACTTAATAATATTATAGTTCTTGACAATGTGAAATTACCGATATTGAATAGAAATTATTCATATCGGCCTGACGTGTGCCTTTATTGGAAAGAACGAAACATATATGTAGACATAGAAGTAGATGAACCTTATGATATTGTAAGTCGCAAACCAATTCATTACAAAGGCAATGGCGACAATCTACGTGATAGATATTTTATTAGAAATGGATGGTGCGTAATACGTTTTGCGGAGTCGCAAATACATAAAAATATAGAAGGTGTAACCAACTATATTAAACGTATGCTAAGATGGCTGACTAATGATGAGAGTATTAAATATGATGAGGATACATTAGAATCCGTAGAAAGGTGGACTTACGAGCAAGCTGAGCAAATGGCCTCTGACAACGCAAGGGAGCATTATCTAAACTTGCCAGATTATGTTTCCACAGACGATACACAAACGAACCATGTTTCTGCTACCTATGATACAGAGCGTTTGGGATTTATTAAGCCTGATGAAGATGTTTTGCCTCCAATAGAACAATCTAAATGGGTTTCTGTCATTGATAAAATTGCCCAAATAAATTGTGATTATTGCAAAGTGCTTAAAAATGACGGTTATCAATGGGTCTATAAAAATAAACAAATAAAAATTGTTTCTCACAGCGGTAACGAGTTCATAACAGGAAAAAGCCCCCTTGAATACGAACTTGAAATTCCAGTAGACGAAATTAAAGATATAGTTCCAATGGAAAACTTGTTCTCTGAGAAACAATGGGAGTATAATCCTTGTATGCAAAGTGAAGACTTTTATACGATGAGAGAAATTCTCTTTAATGCTATTGCTAATGGCAACCCAATACGGATTGCATACGATTCAAACAACTCGGGGTATAGTACCCGTTTCTTGTCCAACTTAGTATTTTGCAGGATGGGAGCGACTTACGATGCCCCGCATATTGGATTAGGCCTTTGTACAAAACATGGCATGAACTCATTATCACACTTTTATGCATATTGTTCTAATCGAAAGGAGTTCAGAATGTTTGCTGCAGATGGAAGAATAAGAGAACTTAAAGTACTGAACTGCGAACATGTATATATTGCTACAGAAGTATATGAACGTAGCTTTGCCAAACTAATCATGTCGATATATGACAATTGTAATGGAAATGCTTTTTTTGAAAATGTAGATAAAATCCTTGAATATATGCCAAAGCGTGAACTCGACTCTCCGATCACTCAAGTAAATTTGGCTGATTTTCATGTTTTGAATGGAGATATTTATAGAGCCATAGAATTATATCAGCAAAAACCATCTGGACTGTTTCTTACGCCTTCTTGCACATGGGGGGAAGCATGTATTGCTGATGTTAAGTTTTTTGTAAAATTATTCGAAGAACACCTCAAAGATAGTTCTGATTACTATGATTTCAATGCAAAAAAGCAGAAACAAAATTTCGAGAAAGTTTTAAGGATATTAACGCAATCTCCTTGGATACAGCATAAATAACCAAATCTTATACTTTGTTTTTGCAATGTATGGATTTAGAAGAATGATTGTGATGAGTAAAATAAATGACATATACAAACTTCTGTCTGATGGTGAGCGTGTAACGCTCGAATGCAAGAAAGCTACGAAGGGTGTGCCAAATTCGCTTTGGGACACTTATTCCGCTTTTGCCAACACATACGGCGGAACCATTCTGTTGGGTGTAGTAGAGCACATGGACGAGCAAGACAATGCCAAGCGGTTTGAAATCGTTGGTGTTGAGGATGCAGACAAAATCCGCAAGGACTTGTGGAATACTGTAAATAGTCGTGAGAAGGTGAATATCAATCTTCTGCAAGACGATGACATTCAGACGATAGATGTTGACGGCAAGAAGATTATTGCCATCAACGTACCTCATGCCGATTATACAGTCCGTCCTGTCTATATCAACAACAATCTGTCAAGAGGAACTTTCAAACGCAACCATGAAGGAGACTATCATTGTACGGAGCAAGAACTGAAGATGATGCTCCGTGATGCTAATGAAGCTGGCAATGATGGATTGTTGTTGGAATACTATACAATGGACGACATTGACATCGCAACATTGGAACGCTTCCGTCAGATGTTTCAGAACTTGCATCCAGAGCATCAATGGAACTCGGCAGAAAATAAGGAGTTTCTAACGAACTTTGGAGGTTATACACGAGACCGAAGGACAGGAAAAGAAGGACTGACTATGGCTGGACTTTTAATGTTTGGCAAAGGATTGACAGTCCGTGAGCGTTTCGACAATCTGCGAATGGACTACATTGATAAATCCAATTTGATAGGCGACCAACGCTATAGCGACCGATTGACATACGATGGGACTTGGGAAAACAACCTGTTCAACTTTATTCGCATGGCCATTCCGAAACTGACACGTGATTTGCCTCACCCTTTCAGTATGGACGGCGTGGTGCGCAAAGACGATACGCTTCAAGCCAAGGCTGTGCGTGAAGCCGTTACAAATATGGTTATTCATTCCGATTTTATGGTGAATGGAGTGCTGAAAGTTGAAAAGTATGACGATTGTTTTGTTCTGACCAATCCAGGACTTCTGAAACTGCCTATTGAGCAGATTTACAAAGGTGGCGAGTCAAAGGCACGTAATCAGCGTATGCAGAATATGTTCCGCATGATAGGCTATGGCGAGAACCTTGGCTCGGGTTTCCCACTCATTCTAAACGCATGGAATGAAAAGCATTGGATAAAGCCTGAGTTATTAGAACAGCCTGAACTTATGCAAGTGAAATTGACTCTGCATATTCAGAACAATGTTGCATCTGGTTCATTGAATGACCCAATAAATGACCCAATAAATGACCCAATAAACTTGACCGAGAGGCAGAAGATGATTTTGCAGATGTTCTCAGAAGAAAAGAATCTAAGCAGAGAAAGGCTTTGTGAGAAAACTGGATTGTCGGATGCCACCGCCAAGCGTGAAATAGCATTTCTCAAAAAGGCTGGTTATTTGGAGCGTGTCGGCAGCCTTAAAACAGGACATTGGATAGTTGTTTCAAAATAATTGATTTTGGTTTGTGAACCCAAATGTTCAAAAGTCGCATCATCGCAGTTGTTACAGCAAAGACCTCCGCCGCCTATGCCCATCATCTCATATAATAACATAGTACGAAGCATAAATAACACTGTACGTGAAAAAATCTGCCATATCTCCCAGCTTCTGCATAACTCGTTGTATATAAGCAAAATAAAGGCTGGCAGATAGCTCGAAAATCGGGTTATCTACCAGCCTATCTACCAGCCTTAACAAGCTATCCTCCAGCCTCAATAATCCTTCTGACAGCCTCAACAATCTATCTGACATGGTAGTTCTTTACAAGTGAGCACATTTTTAAACAATTCAGTTTGCATTTTATTGTGACACCTCAAAGAAAAGCATTACATTTGCAGGTGAAAGGCAGTTTAAACGAAGTCTTCCATATGCTGAAAGACAACGAGATACGCCAGTACGGAGAATACCGTACCAAGCGCCTCGTCCTTGAAGCATGGAACAAATTTGGATTTGACAATTAAAACGAGCAATTACAATGGTAGAAAATAGTATAAACGTCCAAGTACACAATGATTTCAATCAAATTTTTGAAATCATCAATTATCATCGTCAACGGGTTTCAAAAACTGTTGATGACGAATCCCTGCGTATGATATGGGAAGTTGGAGGCTATGTTAGCAAAAAACTAAAAGCATCAGAATGGGGATCTAATATTGTACGTCAACTATCAGAATACATAAGAACTCAAGACCCAACTATTAAAGGTTGGAGTTATCGTACTATATATAAAATGGTGCAATTTTATGAGGTATATAGCTCAACATCATTTAAGAATCTGTTGCAAACCACAAAATTAGTTCAGTTTACAAAATTAGAATTACCATCAAAAGATTTTGTGCCATTTGAAACGGCACAAATTGGGAAAGATGATTTTGTGCCATTTGAAACGGCACAAATTCCTACTATTCTATTTTCTACTGGTTGGACTAACCATCAAATCATAATGAATCGCTGCAAAAGCGATGATGAGCGTCTGTTCTATATTTTGTTTGCTCAAAAAGAACATTTGCAAAACAAACAATTAGAGCGGGCTATCAAGACAGACACTATGGCATCAATTTTAAGAGCTAAAGATATTCAATCAGAAGCTCTGCATACCACTTATACAAAATCGCCAGCCCTTTTCAAAGACACTGCATACCTTGACTTTCTTGGATTACCACAAAGATATAAAGAGACAAGATTACGCAAAGGAATTGTTGAGCACATGAAGGAATTTATTCTTGAAATGGGTAAGGACTTCCTATTTATTGATGAAGAGCATCCTATAAAAGTTGGAGGGAAAACGTACAAAATTGACTTGCTTTTCTATCACAGGCAATTGCAGTGTATGGTTGCATTTGAGTTAAAGACAACAGAATTTCACCCCTCTTACCAAGGACAGTTAGAATTTTACCTCGAGGCACTTGACCAAGAAGAGCGCAGATCTAATGAGAACCCAACCATTGGCATTATCCTGTGCAAAGAATCTGATATGGAAACTGTCAGATTTGCTCTCAATCGCAGCATGAGCCCAATGATGATCATGCAATACAAAGAGCAATTGAAAGTTGGCAGCGTTATACAACGCAGTATTGAAGAATATTGCAAGTATATCAATGCTGAATTGTAAAACCAAGCATATTCCAAGTAGAATAAGAACATTTAGTGGTCTTGAAAAGTAAATAAATAACTAATACAGATATTAATAATTTAGACTTGTAGCAAGATGAAGAAAACGACATGGATCAACGATAACGGAAATTTATGTTTCTTTTGGGGAAGGAGACTCATATAAAAGTGTCTTGTGTTTTTTCTCAGCAATCCTCATAGTACTGATCCAGGCATTATAGACTACTTTTGGGTTAAAGGGATCTGTTCAAGAGTTCTAATAGGTGTATTCATAGCCATGTTTATAGCATATAACTATGTGAGCCATAAAAGCAATAAAAAAGATGCTATTCTCTTATCTATAATAAAGGATAAGTTTGAAGTGATTCTTCAGATATAATTGTAATGACATTTTATCTGAAGAGTCACTTGTACGTGAAAAAATCTGCCATATCTCCCAGTTTCGGCATAACTCATTGTATATAAGCAAAATAAAGGCTGGCAGATAACTCGATAATCGGGTTATCTACCAGCCTATCTGCCAGCCTTAACAAGCTATCCTCCAGCCTTAACAAACCATCTGCCAGCCTGTCAATGCGATTAACGCAGACTGGAAACAAGATTACCGCGTAGCGAAAATATCATTACCGCGTAGCGAAAATAACATTACCGCATTGCGGTAACAGAAGTACCACGCTGCGGTAATGTGCTTGGGGCTTAAGAAATCGCCCCTTTCTCTTAAAGAAGTTCTTCCTTTTTCTGAAGAAATATCTTCCTTTTTCAATTTACTAAATACGCATCACTCGGGCAGTGCTGTTACAATCACTACGCGATTAAGATCGTTATCTTCGTACGGCTGCGCATTGCTGCCGATGCCTTGCGCCTCGATGCGCGACGGAGCGATGCCGTAACGCTCTATGAGGATATTGCGCACGTTGTCGGTGCGGCGTATGGAAAGCATCAGGTTGGTGCGCTCCTTGCCAGTTGCCTTGTCGGCATAGCCGTCGAGACGGATGCGTGCAGAAGGGTTCTGCTTGAGATATTCGACGATGTTCTCAAACACTATGTCCTGCTTCTTCTCGGGCTTGGCGGAAGCGCAAGCGAAGCTGACCGAGGCGAGACGGAACGCTTCCTGTTTCTTCGCAACCGACTTCTCCACTATGCGGTCCTTGAAGACGGGACGCTCCACTATCCGCTCCTTCACGTACACCGTGTCGACCACGGCTTCACGACGGAGCTTATGGCAACGCTGCTTCTTGGCGCAAGGCTTTGAGGCGTTGAAGCGATAGGTCAGTCCGAGCGTTGCACCGAGCGTCGGCTCGTACTTGCGCCCCGTGATGCGACCGTCGAAATGGTCGGGCATGAGAGCCGAAGCTATCTCAAGGTTTACATCCATGCACTTCAGTACGCTGTACTTGGCAGCTATAGAGAAGTTGGCTGTGAGCGAGTTGGCGTCCGCCGTGCCGCGATAGGCGAAGGTGCGGGCGTAGCCCAATCCTACAGCCGGAAGCACATCGAAGCGGCCCTCGCTGCGGAAGAGCAGACGCGAGAGGCTCACCATGAAGTCGGCATGAGCGTTGACGTAACGCAGATAATGGCGATAGGTGCCGTCGGGGCGGACCGTCACATTGTCGATAACGGGGTCGTGAGGACCGTATATAGAGCCGTCGGTCTGCGGGTCGCGCAAATAGAGTCCTTCGGATGTGGACATGCCGTTGAGCGCATAGCCGCCAATCTGCAGGCGCAGGGCGTAAGCCGGAGTGATCCACTTGCCGACGCCGATGCGGTATGAAGGAGTGAGACGCTTGCCGAAGTGCAGCTTGCCGGCATCGCTCGAGAAGATAGTCTGCACGCCTCCGCCCGCCTCAACGAACCATCCGTTCTGTGCAGATGCCGGGAGCAGCGACATGCACCCCAGCACCATGCTTATTATAGTTTTCTTATTCATATATACAGATAGGTTTTAAGCTTATTCAACAATGAGGAAAGCAGGTCTGCTGGGCTCGCCGGCTGTGCCGTAGCTTGTGCCGTCGGCAAACGCGAAAGCCGAGACAGCCTGATAGAGATACTTGTTGCGTGCGGCATAATACTTCAGCGTAACGGGTTCCTCCGCTCCCATGCTGCCGTTTATCTCCATGCGGAAGACATACTCGCCGTTCTCCGCCTGTTCTGCCTTTGCCATGCCGCGACATTCTGCGCCCACGAATGCAGCCATGAGGTCGTCTGCCGTTGCCTGGCGCACGATGTTCTGAGGCAATGCCACGCAAGCTGTCATCTTGAGCGGATGCTTGCCGGCGAGAACGAGAGGCAGGGTGAGCGGCTGCTCGGGCGAAGCCTCCACCTTGCCGTCGGCGAAGGCGAGGCATGCAGGAGCCGTGAACACGTAGCTGTTGCGATGGCTGTAATAGCGTATGTCTACCGACGCCGCCTGTGAGCTGACGCCGTTGACTACCATCTTGTATACCGGTCTGCCGTCCTGCTCGCCCACGAGTTCGCCCACGCCGGCGCAGACATTGCCAATGAACGCCGCCAAGCGGTCGGCCGTCTTGTCGGCATAGCCGGCTGTGAGGGCGTCGAGGGTGAGATAGGCGGTCATGCTGCCCTGCGGCACGAAGGTGAGCGCGAGCGGCTGTTCGGCTGCTCCAACCACCGATGCGCGCTTTCCTACGGCGAAGGTCTGCTCAGATACGAACACCTGCTTCTTCGCTGCGCTGTAATAGCGGAACATCACCTGCTCGCCCTCGGCACGTCCGAGGATGTCGTACCAGTAGAGCATATCAGCCTCGCTCTCCACGTGCTTTATGCCGCGACACTCGTCGCCCACAAACGCCTGCAGCTCGTCGCCGGCGGATACTGTGAACGGCAGCTTCGCCTTATCCACCTTCACCCATGCCTTGGTAGGTACGGGGAATGGTCCCGACTGCTCGAAGTCGGGATAGGCGGGAGCGTCGGCTGTGCCGTAAATCTTGTCAACCTCATATCTGACGTCGGACGCTACGGAGACATACGTGCGCTTGGCGGCAGCACTGTAATAGCGGAACTCCACATTGCCGTTCTCGCTCGACGGCGCCTTCACGTGGATGAAGAAGAGGCGCACGCCGTCGTTCATCACCGTCTTAGCCACGCCGCGACACTCGCCGCCAATGAAGGCTGCCATCTTGTCGCCGTCGGCGGCAAGCGTTTCGAGCACCGGCGAGAGACGCACTACGGCAGTCATGCTCATCGGATAGACACTCTTGTCGGGGTCGCTCCACAACGGCGCCTGATCGTTGCCGCTGAAGTTGGCTCGCCACATCGGGGCGGAAGCAGGAGTGGCAGACGCCACCTGCCATGTTGGAGCCTCGCTTACGAAGTCCTCCTCAACCACGCTCCACTGGGGAGCGGGTTGTTGCGGATAAGTCTTGTCGCCCTCTTCGGTGCATTGTGCGAAGAGAAAGCCCAATGCGGCGAGAAACGAATACTTTATATATTTCATATAGTCTTTCTTTATAAAATATTACTTCTTGATAGCCTTCATCGAGTAAACGTTGCCGTCTACGGCGATGCTGACGATATACACACCAGCCGGAACGGTGTTGCCGGCGTTCCATGTGATGTCCACATTGCCGCCTGCGTTGCAGTCGTTCCATGCCACGATACGCTTGCCGCTCATGTCGCTGACGTATACATCTGTATAGGCGTCGCGGTCGACAATGGCACGTATCTTCAGCTGCGAGTAGAACGGCGACGGATAGATGTAGAGTCCGCCCTCGGTGCCGAGGAAGCTGATGCGCATCGGCTCGCTGAGGGTGCCCACATTGCTGTTGGCAGCATAGCTTACGGCGCTCGGTGCCTTGGCTACGACGTCGCCGTCGCGCTCTACAGTCACGTCAACAGCCTCGGGCTTGTCGCCACCGATGGTGAGCATGAAGACGGTTCTGCCGTCGGGCAGAGCTATAGCCTCGGCATAGCCGCGCGGCTCGCCTGCTACGTAGCTCACAAGGCGGTCGCCCTGCTGCAGCTCTACGCCCTCTACTTCTACAACAGCCGTCATGTTGGCTGAGTAGGGGAAGTAAGCCGTTGGCTCGTCCGCGCTCTTCACGGCCTTAGCCTTGCGACCTACAGAAGTCTTCGACGGATACTGCAGCTGAGCATCGTCCTGCGACTGGCGCTGGAGCATGTATCCCTTGCCGTTCTCCATGTACGTCAGACTGCCTATCCATCCCAGATTGCCGCTGTACATAGCCATCTGCGTCTGCGACTTCACGATGTCGCCCTCCTTGGCGTCGTAGCCGGCGAGAGCCTCCTTGAGCGTGAAGTTGTCCGAAGGCAGATACGAGATGTAGTTCCAGCGTGCTGTGCCGTCTGCCTTTGCTCCGCGTATGGTGAGCTTGTGCGAGGTGGGGTCAACAACCGGTCCTGAGATATGCAGGCTCTGCGGCTGCGAACTGTGTACGAGATACATCTGGTCGTTGTCGATGGCGGTGAGCTGTCCCATCCATCCGTTGCGCTTTGTCCACGATGCGAAGCCGTACTGCTCGTTCTTCACCTGGTCGTCTGATGTCCACTTGCCGTCGGCAAGCAGCTTGTTGAGATCGGAGAGCTTGTCGGATGCGATGTTCGTCGATATCCACGTCCATCCCTCGTTCAGCGTGATGTTCTGCACACGATAGTCCTTCGCCGTGAACAGCACCGGCTGCGACGGACTGCCCACTACGGCGTTGTTCTCGAAGCTTATAGGCTTCTCGCTCTCGGCTATGTAGGTCTGTCCGGTGCTTGCGTCCCAGATGCGGAACTCGAGGTTGTCGCTGCTTACTTCGTTAGAGTAAACCGTGAGCATGGCGTAGTACATATCGTTCTGCTTGTAGTAGCGGTTGTTGCATACGCCTACGCACTTTCCGCCGCTGAACGCAGCAAGCATGTCCTCGTCGTCAGAAGAGTATACCTTATTAATATACAACTTGCCGAAGACAGACATATTATACTTGAAGTCGGCGGCGTTCACCGTCCAGTCGGGCTTCTCGCCCTCTACCTTCACCGTGAGCTGCAGAGCCTCCACCACGTTGTTGTCGCCACGCAGATAGAGCGTCTCGTCGTATGTGCCGATGTTCAGACTCGGGTCGATAGTCAGCACGATGTCCTGCGACGCTGTCGGGTCGATAGTGCCGCTTGCGGGTTCTGCCTCCAGCCATGAAGGAAGGTTCTCTACGGTGAAGTGTTCTATCGAACCGCCGTTGTTGAGCGCCTTCACCCTGATGGTCTTCTCCTCGTTGAGCTTCTTCACTACGGTGAGAGCCCGGTCGCTCCACTTCAGCTGGTTGCGGTCGATGAAAGCGCTCCATGTTATCGGCGAGAGAATCTCGTTGCCGTTCTTGTCGCGCACGCCGTCCACCGTGAACTTCACGATAGTCTTCTCTATGCGCTCGTAAGGCTCCTTCAGATTGATGATGAGCGCGTCGTTGTTCACTACGAAGTCGTAGAGCAGCTTGCTCTCCGGACCTTTAGCCTTGACGGGTGCAGAGGTCTTGGTCTCGACGTCGCCGCCTACCACCACTGCGTCAGGCACCTTCTGTGTCGGGTCAGCCTGCTGCTTCTGGTCTTTCAGAGAGAACTGCAGTTCCTTCACGCCCTGCCATTCGATGTATGTCTCGAACGGATAGTAAGCCAAGAGTCCCTTCTCAGTGCCGTCAAGACGGTTGCTGTTGCCATTCTCCACGAGCGTTTCGCTCTTGTAGAGATTCCATACACGCACCTCGTCAATCTCGCCCTTGAAGAAGTTGTCTGCCTTCTCCTGCTGCAGGTTGTCGGCAGGAGTCCACACACGAGCGCCGAGATGTATGTAAGCCGCTGCTATGCCACCAAGGTCGGCTGCCTCGAAGTAAGTGTTCAGCTTGCCGTCCACGTATATCTGTGCGCGTCCGCTTGTGCGGTTCACAGCCACAGCCACATGGTGCCAGTCGTTATCGGCGTAGCTACCGTCGCACGCCACACGCACACCGTTGTTGTGGAACACCAGTCGGCCTTCCTCCAGATTGAGTGCGAAGAGATTGAGCGAACCGCCCATGTCCTCGCCGTCGCCGCGTCCGTTAGAGATGATGGTAGCCGTCTGCTGAGCCTCGTCAGCCTTAAACCAAGTCTCAATGGTGTAGTCCATAGTGTTGTCCACCACACACGAACTGCCCGAAGAGAGTTTTAGGTACTGGTCCTTGCCGTTGAACGCAACTGCGCGTCCCTCAGGATTAGCCCATTCGGCGCCTCTCATCTCGAGGTTTGCGCCGTGTGCCTTGTCTGCAAGCACGTCGCCCTTAGCCTCCGACATCGGATAGTAGGCGATGAGATTGCTTTCGGCGCCAGAGAGCATGGTCAGCGAGTTGGTCTGCAGACGTGCCGGTGTCAGCACCTTGTCCCAGATGCGAGCGCCGTGCATCTTGCCTGCGAAGTGTCCACTTCCGTCTACGCTGGCTCCGAACACGTAAGCGCCCTCGCCGTTGTACTCGCCCACCTCAGCTGCGCTGATAAGCTGCTCGTAGTTGTAGTAAGCCGACACGTTTCCTTCATTATTATATACAAGAGCCACGTGTGCCCATGTGCCCTGCTCGTAGTCGAACGCCTTGTCGCTGACGATGGTCTTGTCAGCCACCTTCACCTTCAAGCGGTTGTCGCTCGTCGTTGCAAGCTCTATCGCGCTGTTGGCGTTGCCCTGACTGAAGAGTACGGCGTCCTGTGCCTTGTCGGCGAGGGTCCACATCTCTACAGTGAGGTTCTTGCCGCTCCAGTTGCGCTGGAACTCCGACACGAGTTCGTCGTTCTTGCCGTCCAGACGCACGCTCACGCTGTGGTCGGTCTGTGCGCCGTTGCGTATACCTGTCACCGAGAAGTTGTTGTCGGTGAGGAGTCCGTCGGCTATCGGCTCGTTGAACGTCAGCTTCACCTCGTCGTTCACGGTGAGCACGCCATTCGCCGGCTGCGCACTACCGAAGAGGCGTGGGTTGTACATATCCTTTATGCCGCTGTGTACGGCAGAATAGTTATAAACCTCCGCGTTGTTTATCATGCTCGTACCTACGGTGCGCAGGTCGTAGCGCTGATCCTGCAAGTCGTCCATAAACCAGCTATACTTGATGGTGCCGGCGTCTGCAGCCTTTATCATCTCGGCGTTCATGCCGTTCTTCACAGCCTGGTCGTAGAGAGCCTGGTCGTTGTAGTAGCTCATGAGTGTTGTCCAGTCGTTGTCGCTGCCCGACGATGGCTTATACTGAAGCATGATGCGATGGAAGTTGTCGTAGTTCACATCGAAGCCGTCAATCACTACGTCCATGTAATGCTTCTGCACGCCGTTCACCTCAGCCGTTGGCAACTTGGTGTTGTATGTCCAGTTGTCGGTAGGCTTCTTCAGGTTCACGTCTGTAGCCGAAGGAGTGAAGTGTACGCTGAACGTCACGTCATCATATATTTCATCCTGGAAGTCGGTGGGGTCGCACTGACACTGCGACTGCAACATCAGTCGAAGATTGTCGTAGTTCATCACCGAACCCTTGCGCACTTCGAGTGTCTTGGTGAGTGTTCCGCCAGCCGGCACGAGCAATGCTCTGCCGTTACCTATCGGTGCACCATCGATGAGCAACTGTGCTCCGTTAGGATTGCTGCTGTCGTCGATGACAAGGTTATACCAGTTGTCGTCCTGCGACTCAGAGTTGTTGCGCAGATAGAGCGTGAAGTAAGCCGACTTGCCCGAAGGAACATTCTCGATGAAGTCCTTCTCGACGGTTATCTCCGGCACCTCCATCTGAACAGTAGCCTCATTTATCACGTGCTGTCCCGACTCGTAGTACTTGGTCTTGTATTCGCCCTCGTAAGGACACGACGTAGCGCCGCCACGAGTCTTGAAGATGAACGTAGAGAAAGTCTGTCCCTCCTCATTCTTCATATCCTTGTACTTGATATACTGGTCGCCATTCTTATATCCTGCCTCACGACATACGTCTACAGAGATATAGTCGGAGCCTTCCTCCGCAAGCACATAACCCTTACAGTGGCGTGCAGTCTCCTCATTGGTAAACTCGCCGCCATGCTCCGTAGTAACTTTCTCGTCGATGTTCAGCACGAAACCAGTTCCGTCAAAACCCCAGCCTACGTTGGTGGAGTACTGTGCTCCGACCAGCAGGCTGAAACGCGTGGTCTCCGAGCGTCCCACTCCATACTCCTCAGAGTATTCGTACGAAGCGCCGCCCTGGAACGAATGGTTCTGCATGAGTTCTGCCTTAACCTTCTGTTCCTCGTTATTGCGAAGCTGTGTCTTCCAGTTCTCGATAGACTGGTTGAGATACATGATGGTGTCTTCCTTCATCACCACTCCCTTAGGAGCATAGATCTTATAGCTCGGTCCGTCACACGGATCGTCGGCATTTGCACCACCGAACACCTTGTCGTTGTTGCTCTTGCCATAGTTGGGGTCGTCTGTAGCCAGCTTCGACACGTAGACCGGAAGCTTGGTATTGTCAGCCATTGCCTGGAAATCCAAAGCCTCCGACTGCTGATGCAGCATGCTGTTACGCACCTCCTCAAGCTTCGGCAGCAATACCTTCTCGATGTGTACCTGCGGATAGATGAACATCGTGCCGTACTTCTGCGAGAGTCCCAAACCAGTGGCCTTCACGAGCAGATAGTCGTTGGCAGCCGGTGTAACATCACCGAACAGTTCGTATTTATTAGGTGCAGACTGATACATCTCGCGCGAAACCACGGCGATGTTCTGCGTCTTGCCCACACCGATGTTGGTAGAGAATCCGACGAAGAGGTCGCCGTCGGCTCCTACATATTGCGGGTCGCTGCTTGTCTCGAAGCGCGTGGTGGTGGTCATTGTCTTAGTGTCAGTGTCCGTACCGCCAATCGTCTCGCTATGAGATACGCCGAAAGAGTATTCGTCCTTTATCTCGTTATTTGTGATTTTTCCGGCTCCGACACCGGCAAATGTCATAAGTTCAAGACCAATCTTTGCTTCATTGTTAAGCACTCCCTCGTTGGTGACATTGCCCTCATAGGAACTTGTGCTTGTCACAGTGACGCCCTTCTCAAGATAAGCATACGAGTTGCTTCCCGGCGGGTCGCGCAGCACGAAGAGCACCTTGTCCGGTCCGTTCGTAACGAAGTCCGAACCTAAAGTCTTTGCACCAATTACGATAGCCTTAGTGTTGCCCTTGCCGTCAAAGCCACCCTTCCAGTTGATTGTTGTAGAAGATGTGCTCTGGCTGTTTTCGCTGTAGGTCATATCCATAGCGGCAGAGCGCAGAGCCGAGGTCATTTCCGGATTGTTAACCTGGAATGTCCATTCAGCCTCACCGTTCTTGTCGGTAGTGATGTCCTCTTGCGTTCCGTACGCAATGTCGCCTCTACTGAATGACAGCTTAGCCTCAGGCGTAGGCACGATGTCTTCCTTAACGCCATCCTTACGTCTGCCGTCCTTATCCTTATACTCGTACACCTCTGCTGTGGTGATATGATAAGTGACGTATTGTCCCTGCTCATACACCGGCACGCCGAGTGTGTAAGGCTGTGCAGCATTGTCAGGATTGTAAGTCTTTACTTTTATAGTTTTTGTTTGGTCGAGGGTAGCTACGGTAAGTTCTTCCTTTCCGAAGAAGTCCTGCAGTTTGCCTTTCACCTTCTCCTTCACGAGGATAGACGGAGTGTAGCGCTTGATGAACTGCTGCTTCTTGTTGTAATAGACTGTGTCGCTGCAATTGACAAACTTGCCCTGCGTAGAGATAGAGTCTACATACTCGTTCACCTCGCTCTGCTTTGCAAACTCATTGCTCAGGTTGAGGTCCTCACCACTGCCCGGGATGTTGTCATGGCCGGGCACAACTACATTAATCTTATACTTCTCAGGAATGAGATCGGCGTAGAACTCACCCGTCTCGGCATCAGGATAGATAGTAATCTTGTTGCCGTCGTAAGCTACGCGGTTCTGGTGCTGCTTGCTAACGTACACGCCCTTAACATGATTGAGCGTAGTTTCGCGAGCCTCAGTCGTCATCTTATAGGCTTCGTTCTGATATGTAAGCTCGATGCGTACGTCGTCAGCGAGGTTGTTCTTCGAGAGCGAGTGACCCACGGGGAACGCTTCCTGCTTGGTGCCGCCGGCAACACGTCCGATGTAACGTACGGTTGTAACGTCAAAGATTTCGAATCCGTTGTCGTCGTCCTGATAGTTGCGGTCGGTGCCGTCGCTGTTGGTCAGCTTGCCGCCGTTCTCGAACGTATGGTTGGCAAGCACAGCCTTCACCTCGTGCTGTCCTACAGGCACGCTTATGGTGAACTGTCCGTGAGCGTCGGTCTTCACAATGTTGCTCTTGCCGTCCATAACGGTTACGCCGTCAACGGCGAACGACACTCCCTCTACGGGCACGTTGCCGCCCTTGTACATCACCTTACCCGAGATGTTGAACGACGACTTGTCGGTGAAGTTCACGGTGTGGCTCTGTGCCTGCGAGTTGATGAGGCGCAGCTCCTTAGCCGACGCAAACTGATGGATGCCGAGTGTCGGCACAATCATGTACGTAGTTCCGTTGCCGGTGTAAGGCAGCGAGCGAATCTGATAAGATCCGTCTACAGAAGTGTAGCTGCTGTGTCCGAGCTGAGCAGAAGTCGGGATGTCTTTCGCACTGATCGTTACGCCCGTAGCCACACCATGGTTCATGTTATACTTAGTGCCCTTGTACGAGATGTCGTAGAAGGCGTCGTCAACCGAATAGTCGAAGGTGTAGTAAGCCTGCAGACCGTCCTCATTACCTACGAGGTAGCGGTCGTAGTCGCTTGCGATGGTGTCAGCGCTGAGCGCCTTGTTCCACAGACGCACCTCGTCTATGGCTCCTTCGAAGCCTTCGCCCATCACCACCTTATTGTTATTGCCCGTAATCTGAGCCGTACGCTCGGCTTCTGCCACAGCCTCACCGTTTATATATATAATAAGGTGTGTAGCGCTTGCCACGGCTGAGAGATGTACAAACTGGTCAGAAGAAACGAATTCGCTGAGCTTCTTCGGTGTCTTCAGCGTCTGAGTGCCTGCCGAGAACTCAATCTTCTTGTCCTTATACGCCAACTTGTACATGCCCGACTTCTCGATGATGGTGCCTTCCTTGGCTGCTCTCACCCATGCCTGAAGCGTAGCTGCCTGCGTGGCGTCATTCAGAAGCTGGTCGTTGTCAACGGTAAGATTAGACGCACCTGTGAACACGTACGACTTGCCCGGAACGCCCGAACCATCCGTAGCCTCAGCACTTACCTTGGCGCCCGACACAGCCTGTCCGCTCTCGAACGTCACGCGTCCGTAGATGTCGCCCGTAGGTGTGCGGAAGCCCACGTCGGTGAGCACCTCATCGCTCTCAAGCAGATTGCCCGAGCACATCACCTGACCCTTGATTTGATAGTCGTAGACCACGCCGGGAACGGCGTTCACGTCGTTATAGTAATAGTCGTTCTGAGCCTCGTTGCCCTCAGTGACGGCTATCTGCTTATAGTCTGTATCAGGAGCGCCATGCTCCTTGCGGTTGATGACGAAGCGCTCAAAGTTGCCCTTACTGCTCCACGCCAGTTCTACGCGGTCAGAATAATATCCCTTGCCGGCTGTAAACGCAACAAGATTGCCTATGCTTGTGGGCATGATTGACTCCGGCGCAGCCACCGTAGGCAGAGTGCCGTAAGCCTCGGCAGGCTTCACAGTAAGGCGGTAACGATATTCGTTGCACACCATTATCATGTCGTCAACATACTTGCCGCTGAGGAATTCTTCCTTCGACAGCTCGATGTTGTCAGTAGTATTGGTCGTAACGTTCAGTCGCGTAAGCACCGCCTTGGTGCCCGAACTCCAGGTGTCGCCCTCTGTCTGCCAAGTGATAGTGGCAGTCTTGGCTTCCTCGTCCAGTACGGCATGCACAGAACCTGCCGTAACATTGCTGTGCTTTGTAGAAACATCGAGAGAGGTCTGCTTGCTGAAAGCGTTGTTCCACACGTCAGAGTTGCCTGTATGCGAACGCTTAACTCTGAATTCATAATTCATACTCCTGCCTAAAGGCACGTCAAATTCATAGCTATATGCTGTCTTACCAGCCATATACTTGATATTCTGTGTGGTTGTCTCCACAGCATTTGTAGCCCGATCAGTACTCTTGATTGTGAGCACCATATTGTCCTCAATGCAGTTCTGCGTAGGTGCCGCACTGAGATTCCAGTTCACCTTCATCTTGCGCGTCACCTGATCATAGTTGGCGCTAATCTCATTCACCTGCGGATAGGCTGGGCGGGTGTAGCTGTCACTTAACGTAGAGTAGGTCACCTTGTTGTTATTGCTTGGAGTATACTTCTGCTTCACCTTATAGTCGGAGAAGTTGTCAAGGCTCATTCTTTCAGTCGGGATGAAGAGCGAACCGCTTGTTTGACTGCCTACTAAAGAGTCTGTTCCATTTATTTCCTTTCCCTCCGAGTCGCATATGAAGTAATATCCGTAGCGATCGATAGATTTGTTGGTTGCCGTTCCGTTTTTCTTCCAATCAATGAAATATCCGGGTTTATTCTGCTTTACGCCATAATAGGCATTTGTGATTATGGTCGGCGTACAGCCGTATCTGGTGTCTACGATTTCAGTGAAATCAACTTTCTGGTCTGTCGCCGTTTTAGTTCTGCGCCACCATTTTCCATTATAGTATACCTCTTGGTCTTTACCGATTCGGTCCTGCGTCAGCGGAACGGTAATTTTCAGGTAATAGGCGCTCTTGCCATTGCTCGTGACAACCCTGTCACCGAGCCATTCCACGGATACGTCCTTATTGAGCGTTTTACCATCGTCGTTCTTGACATATTTTTTGAAATCTTTAGAATTGTTCCACGTTCCGCTCGGACCGTTTATTTTAATACCATATCCAGCCACAGTGACTGTCAGATAGCCATCGTCACCGATGAATCCGCAATGGCCGTCATCTCCTCCACCCCACGATTGGTAAACGCGGATGTCGAGCACGATAGTGGCATTTATCGGATCATACCATTGACTTATCCATTTGTTATTCCAATCGTCATACGCCGACGCCTTCTGCACTGAGAACGCCATCAGCATCATGACGCAAAGGAAGAACTGCATGAATCTTCCCGCAGGCGTCCGCATGGAGCGCCGCGCAGAAACAGAATTGCCTGCAACCCGCCCGTCCAAATAAGGCGGAGGTTGCTTCTCTCTTCTTCTTTTCATTTTAATGATGTTTTATAGTTATTGATTAATGTAAATTATGTGATTTCGTTTCACATCACAAATTTAGACTTTTTCATTAAAATTAAGTGTCTGATTGCTGCGTCGCTGTGTCTACTTCCAACAAAAAAGGTGTCCACTTCGTAGGAAGTAGACACCTTAACAGTGTGTATCTTAACTCGTTATTATGCTTGTTTGTCTCGCCAGGCGAAAGGCGTGCATCCCTCTTTCTCCTTAAACACTCTGTATAGATATGAGCGCGAGGAGAAGCCGCACTCGGAGGAGATGATGTCGTTGCTGTAGTCGGGATACTCCATCATCATGCGTTTGGCTGCATTGAAACGTATCTCGCTGAGCCATATACGGAACGTCGTGTTCTGGCACTGGCTGAAGAACTGCGTCAGTTCGTTTTTGTTGATGTCCAGCGAATGTGACAATGTAAGCATATTGACCGAACTGTCCTTATAGCCCATGTCTGCGCACCACTTGTCGAGCGCCGCCTGGATGAAGGCGCTGCGTTCGGCTGAGAGGCGCTGCGCGGACCGGTCAGAGTCAGCCGCCGACTGCCGGGCGCAGCTCTCTGCCGTCGTCTGTTCGTCGTCGGCGTCGGTTTCGTCGTTGCCTCTTTCCCTATCCAGCAGCTCCTCGGTAGGTACGTAACAGTTGCCGAACGCCACAAAGTTCACGATGAAGAAAAGCGTTATAAGGAGTCCCAACGGACCAACTACATACAACAACTTGGTGGAGAGAATGGCGAACGGCATGGATATGGCTATGAGGGAAAGCATCGCGATGCTCGCGCGGGCATATCTTATAAAAGGCAGCATATCCGTGGCTGTCATCGTCTCAAGGAGTTTCTTCCGCTTGTTCATCTCTATTATTATCATGTATATGCAGTAGACAATATTGCCAAAAAAGAGAGCAAGCATCACGTAAAGCCATGCGCCAATGTTCAGGGAGCCGCTAAAGCTGTAGCCCACAGCGAAGGCGGCAAGCATGGCGGCGTATACGGCGGCGCAGATAAGGTTCATCTTACGACGCTTGGTGTGGGTAGCCTCAATGTTGTAGATAGCCATCGAGAAAAGCGTGAAGCAAGGCAGGTAGACCAGCACGTTGATGACGGCTCCCACATCTTCGTCCGTGGCGCGGAAGCCGAAGTACATCTGCAGGAAGAAGTGTACCGCCATAAAAAGCAGGGCTGAGAATATCATCCAGCGCGACCACTCATACCGCCGGTTTATCCATCTCACGTGAAGACGCGTGACGGCAATGAAGAATGCGCTGATAAACATGAATATCAGACATGCAAACTGTAACAAATATAACATAACTCTTCTGGTATATATTAATCGTATCTTTCTCTGCGGATGAGCATCCGCTTATGTTAAGATACGCAAAGTTACGCAAAAAACGGAAAAGCATAAAGAATAAAGAAAAGAAGTTGAGCGTTTTTCTTGCGAAAGAACCGCAACAATGCTATTACAACGCCGTGGTAACGATGTTACCGTTGCGCGGTAATGGTGTTACAGCACTGCGGTAATGACGTTACACCACCGCGGTAATGGGCTGCAGCTCCACAAGGTTTGCTTTTTTTGCGCAAATAATTCATCGTTTTTCCCATTCGTGTTGTTTTATTTCATATATTTGCAAAATCTTTTATAGAAATAACAATCGTAAAGCAACGATGCGCAATCGTAAAGCAAACCGACAACTACTATTATCTATTATCAACCTAATAAACAAGACGTTATGAACAACATTCCATTAGTATTTTGGCTTATCCCGATAGCCAGCGTTGTAGCATTGGGAATGGCATGGTTCTTCTTCCGCTCGATGATGAACGAAGACGAAGGCACAGACAGAATGAAAGAGATAGCAGAACACGTGCGCAAGGGCGCAATGGCATACCTCAAGCAGCAGTACAAGGTTGTGACAATCGTGTTCGTGGTGCTCGCCATCGTGTTCGCGTTCATGGCTTATGTGCTTAAGGTGCAGAACCCGTGGGTGCCGTTCGCATTCCTCACGGGCGGTCTGTTCTCGGGTCTTGCAGGCTTCTTCGGCATGAAGACCGCAACCTACGCTTCGGCACGCACCGCAAACGGAGCACGCACGAGTCTGGACAAAGGTCTGAAGATAGCATTCCGCAGCGGCGCCGTTATGGGTCTCGTCGTTGTGGGCCTCGGACTGCTCGACATCGCCATCTGGTTTGTTGTTCTTAACGCCGTTTACGACGGAGAGGCTACCGCCCTCGTCACCATCACCACCACTATGCTCACCTTCGGTATGGGTGCTTCTACGCAGGCTCTCTTCGCCCGCGTCGGCGGAGGCATCTACACCAAGGCTGCCGACGTAGGAGCCGACCTCGTGGGCAAGGTGGAGGCTAACATACCCGAGGACGACCCGCGCAACCCCGCCACCATCGCCGACAACGTGGGCGACAACGTGGGCGACGTGGCTGGTATGGGCGCCGACCTCTACGAGAGCTACTGCGGCTCTATCCTGTCGACGGCTGCGCTCGGCGCAACGGCGTTCGCCATGAACGCAGACATGCAGCTGCGCGCCGTGATTGCGCCAATGGTGATTGCGGCTATCGGCATCTTCCTCTCGCTCATCGGCATCTTCCTCGTGCGCACCAAGGAGGGCGCAACGATGAAGGAACTGCTCCACTCGCTCGGTCTCGGCACCAACGTGAGTGCGGCGCTCATAGCCGTTGCCACCTTTATTATATTATACCTGCTGGGCATAGAGAACTGGCTCGGACTCTCGTTCTCGGTGATTAGCGGACTCGTGGCAGGCGTCGTAATCGGTCAGGCTACCGAATACTACACCTCGCACAGCTACACTCCGACGCAGAAGATTGCGGAGGCTTCGCAGACCGGTCCCGCTACGGTTATTATAAAAGGTATAGGAACGGGCATGATATCGACAATGATACCCGTAGTGACCATCTCGGTAGCCATCATGCTCAGCTATCTCTGCGCCAACGGCTTCGACATGTCGCTCTCGGCTAAGTCGATAAGCACCGGTCTCTACGGCATCGGCATCGCTGCCGTGGGCATGCTCTCGACACTCGGCATCACTCTCGCCACCGACGCCTACGGACCTATCGCCGACAACGCCGGCGGCAACGCGGAGATGAGCGGACTGGGCAAGGAAGTGCGCGAGCGCACCGACGCTCTCGACGCTCTCGGCAACACCACAGCGGCTACGGGCAAGGGCTTCGCCATCGGTTCGGCGGCGCTCACGGCGCTGGCTCTGCTTGCTTCGTACATAGAGGAGATAAAGATAGCGATGATACGCGCCGTGGACAACGGCAAGCAGTATCTCGACGCAGTGGGCAACGTGTTCGACCCGACCGACGCAAGCACGATAGACTTCATAGAGTTCTTCCAGGTGAACCTCATCAATCCGAAGGTGCTCGTCGGAGCATTCCTCGGAGCCATGGCAGCCTTCCTGTTCTGCGGCCTCACGATGGGCGCAGTAGGCAGAGCTGCGGAGTCGATGGTGCAGGAGGTGCGCCGTCAGTTCCGCGAGATTAAGGGCATACTCGAAGGCAAGGCAACGCCCGACTACGGTCGTTGCGTGGAGATAAGCACACGCAGCGCACAGCGCGAGATGATTGTGCCGTCGCTGCTCGCCATCGTCATACCTATCGTCGTGGGCTTGGTGCTCGGCGTAGCCGGTGTGCTCGGTCTGCTCACGGGCGGCTTGGCGGCAGGCTTCACGCTCGCCGTGTTCATGTCCAACTCGGGCGGCGCATGGGACAACGCGAAGAAGATGATTGAGGAAGGCCACTTCGAAGGCAAGGGCAGCGACAACCACAAGGCCACCATCGTAGGCGACACCGTGGGCGATCCGTTCAAGGACACCTCAGGACCGTCGCTCAACATCCTCATCAAGCTCATGTCTATGGTGAGCATCGTGATGGCTGGTCTGACCATCGCCTTCTTGTAACGTAAGGGATTATTGGGCTAAAAACAGAAAGCCCCAGCAAATAAAAACGTTTGCCGGGGCTTTCTTTTTAACTAATAATGGGCATGAAACAAAATATTAATGCTTTTTTATTAACTTTCTCATTTATTTAGTTTAATTTTGCAAAACGAAAGGAAATAACAACCATCTAACTAAATTTTTGTGTAATATGAAAAAGTTCCTCCTTACTTTTGCTATGCTGATAGTAGCTGTCAGCTCGGCATTGGCACAGGTTACGACCTCTGCGTTATCAGGAAAAGTTTCGCTTCAGAGCAACGGCGAGTCGCTTATCGGCGCTGTTGTGCAGGCTGTGCATGAGCCTTCGGGCACACGCTACGCCACAGCGACTAACATCGACGGACGCTATACCATCCAGGGTATGCGTGTCGGCGGTCCGTACAAGGTAACTGTTAGCTACATCGGCTACACCAAGAAGAACATTACGGGCATCACGCTGCAGCTCGGTGAGACCTACAACCTCAACGTGAACATGAGCGAAGACCAGAACGAGCTGGGCGAGGTAGTAGTAAGCGCAAAGGGTTCGAAGTTCGCAGGCGAGAAGACCGGTGCAACAACCAACATCTCGCAGACCCAGATGCAGAACATTCCGACCATCAACCGCAGCATCTCTGACATCGCACGCCTCTCGCCGTACGCTAACGGCATGAGCTTCGCAGGCGGTGACGGACGTTCTACAAACTTCACACTCGACGGTGCGAACCTCAACAACAACTTCGGTCTGACATCCAAGCTCCCGGGCGGCGGCAATCCTATCTCTATGGACGCCATCGACGAGGTGCAGGTAGTGGTTTCGCCGTATGATGTGCGCCAGACCAACTTCATCGGCGGCGGCATCAACGCCGTTACAAAGTCGGGTACGAACACCTTCAAGGGTTCGGCATACATCTACTACAACAACGAGAACATGCACGGCAACCGCGTTGACGACGCCGACCTCGGCGAGCGCGGCAAGAACCGCACAACGACCTACGGCTTCACCCTCGGCGGCCCGATCGTGAAGGACAAGCTCTTCTTCTTCGCCAACGCCGAATATACAAAGGTACCGGGCGTAGCTAACCGCTGGGCTCCGTCTGAGAACGGCAAGGCTGACATCGACAAGTACATCTCTCGTACAAAGAAGAGCGACCTCGACCGCGTCGCTCAGTTCCTTAAGGAGAAGTACGGCTACAACCCGGGTTCTTACACCAACTGGGGCGCCGACGAGCACAACCTCAAGTTGCTCGGCCGCATCGACTGGAACATCACCAACGACCACCATCTTGCAGTGCGCTTCAACCACACAGCCAACAAGATGTGGAACGCGCCTAACGGCAACTCGTCTGACACGGGCTACCGTCTGCGCAACATGGACCGCCTCTCGCAGTACTCGATGTCGTTCTCAAACTCTATGTACTCAATGGAGAACAACGTGACATCTGTAACTGCCGACCTCAACAGCCGCTTCGGCGAAAAGTTCGCCAACCAGTTGCTCTTCACATATACAGACATGAAGGACGGACGCGGTTCTGACTCTTCTATCTTCCCGTTCGTCGACATCATGAACGGCTACGAGACTCTCGCCGACGGTACCGTTAAGCAGGACCTCTCGCCGTATATGAGCTTCGGCTACGAGCTCTTCTCTTACAACAACCAGGTGAAGAACAAGGTGCTCAGCCTTACCGACAACTTCACATGGTATGCTGGCAACCACAAGGTGACAGCGGGCTTCAACTTCGAGCATCAGCTTGCTAACAACGCATACATGCGCGGCGGCACAGGCTACTACCGCTACCGCTCGCTCGACGACTTCCTCACTGGCGCTGCGCCTGAGACCGTGGGCCTCGCTTACGGCTACAACGGAGCTACAAGCCCTACATCAGAGGTTAAGTTCAACCAGTATGGCATCTACCTGCAGGACGAGTGGAACGTGAACGACCGCCTGAAGCTCACCGGCGGTATCCGCTTCGATAACATCGCCTTCGACGACGACGACATCATGACCAACAACGCCATCAAGGCACTCGACTTCGGCGGAAAGCATATCGACACCGGTATGTGGCCGAAGAGCAACATTCAGATTTCGCCGCGCGTAGGCTTCGTATGGGACGTGCTGGGCAACAAGAGCCTCAAGGTGCGTGGCGGTACTGGTCTGTTCGCAGGCCGTCTGCCGTTGGTATTCTTCACCAACATGCCGAGCAACTCGGGTATGATTCAGCAGAACCCGTTCAACGCTGTTACAAAGTACAACAGCGACGGCACTGTGAAGTCATCTGACCCGCTGCTCAACAACTTCAAGGGCGGACTCGTAACCGACCGCGACAAGATTCGCGAACTGCTCGGTGCGCCGGCAAACATCACTCCTGACGACGGCACTCTGGCAAGAACCATCGGCGGCGTAGACCGCAACTTCAAGATGCCGCAGGTATGGAAGTCGTCACTCGCTGTAGACTATCAGGTGCCGGTTAGCTTCCCGATGACACTCACAGCCGAGTTCATCTACACAAAGAAGATCACCGACGTGATGCTGAAGAACTACAACATCAAGGACGACACTTCTGAATGGGGTCACCTCAACGGAGCTGACAACCGCCTCGTTTATCCGAAGAACTTCACATACTACTCGAACATCAACGATGCGTGCGTGCTCACCAACACTCACAAGGGATACGGCTACACCTTCAACATCACAGCTACAGCCGAGCCGCTGAAGAACCTCAACGTGATGGCTGCCTACACACACACCGTGATGAAGGAGGTATCGGGTATGCCGGGTAGCAACGCTTCTTCTGCATGGTCGGGTCTGTACACCATCAACGGTCCTAACTTCTCTAAGGTGCAGAACTCACAGTACGTCATCCCAGACCGCATCATCGCTAACGTAAGCTACAAGTATGCCAAGGATCACTTCAGCCTCTTCTACACAGGCTACTCTCCGTCGGGCTACAGCTTCCTCTACAACGGCGATATCAACGGCGACGGCATCAAGAACGACTTGATGTACATACCGAGAAACGACTCTGAAATCAACTTCGTAAGCGACGCCGACCGCGAGGCATTCTGGAAGTTCGTAGAGCAGGACAAGTATCTGAAGAACCATAAGGGCGAGTACGCAGAGGCTTACAGCGCTCGTGCTCCGTTCATACACCGCTTCGACTTCCGTTGGGCACACGACTTCGACGTGAAGATAGGCAACACACGCAACCGCCTGCAGCTCAGCCTCGACATCATGAACGTAGGCAACCTCTTCAACTCGAAGTGGGGCGTAGCCAAGAACATGGGCAGCTGCAACAACGGCCAGATTCTGAAGGTGAACAAGGTGGAGAACAACACACCGGTGTTCAGCATGATGAAGGTGAACGGCGAGTATGCTACAAAGACCTGGAACTTCAACCACAACTACGACCAGTGCTGGAAGATGCAGATCGGTATCAAGTACACATTCAACTAATTCATAACAGACAGATATGAGAAGGATAATTGTTGTCCTTTCGCTATTACTTTGTTCGCTGGCAAGCTCGCTTGCCGGCGAACATCGTATTGTGATAGTCTCTCTCGACGGTTGCCGCTGGGACTATCCGCAGATGTACCACACGCCGTTCCTCGACAAGCTTGGACATGACGGCGTGCAAGCTGTGATGCAGCCCTCGTTTCCCTCGTCTACCTTCCCCAACCACTACACGCTCGCCACCGGCCTCGTGCCCGACCACCACGGCATCATCGCCAACGTGTTCTACCACAAGGCTACCAACACCACCTTCGCTCTGGGCAAGAACCAGAACGACCCTGCCTACTGGGGCGGCGACCCGATATGGCTCACCGCAAAACGTCAGGGCAAGCGCGTGGGCGTGGTCTACTGGCCTGGCTCCGACGTGGCTATCAAGGGCGAATATCCCGACTACTGGCACAGCTACGCCAAGAAGCCGCTGCTGACGTATGTGGAGCGAGTGGCGAAGATTGAGGAGATGCTGAAGATGCCTGCCGACAAGCGTCCGCAGCTCATCATGGCTTACTTCGACGAGCCCGACCACAGCGGACACGCCTTCGGACCGGAGAGTCCTGAGACGCGAAAGCAGGTGGAGGCGCTCGACGGTCTGCTCAACCAGCTCTGGAACGACATACAGCGCATGCCCGACGCTGCCGACATCGACCTTATCGTGACTGCCGACCACGGCATGGCGCGTCTCTCTAACGAGCGCATCATACGTCTCGACAAGGTGCTCGACAAGTCGTGGTACGAGCGCCTCGCGACGGGCTTCCCCACAATGGTGTTCGCCAAGAAGGGCTGCGAGGGTAAGATTCTGAAGGCGCTCAACGCCGTGCCTCACCTCAGGGCGTACCGCAAGGCTGAGGTGCCGGAATATCTGCACTTCGGCACGAACGAGAACATCGGCGACATCGTGGTGCTCAGCGACATCGGATTCGTCACGAGCGAGCACGACCGCACCATAGCCGGCGCGCACGGCTTTGACCCTACGTACAGCGACATGCACGTGCTGTTCCGCGCCTGTGGTCCCGACTTCCGCAAGGGCTACACCCGCGAGTCTACCTTCCGCAACGTGAACGTCTACCCTCTCCTCGCCCATCTGCTCGGCATCACACCCTCGCCGTCGGATGGAAGTCTGGAGGAAGTGAAGGATATGCTTGCGGAGTAATAAAAAGTCAGGTTTTATAAAAACAAAAAACCATTTATATGATTATGAAACATATCATAACATCATGCTTGATTGCGATAAGCGCCATGACCGCTTACGCTCAGCACACTCCAGTTTATCTGGACGAGACACAGCCAATGGAGCTGCGCATTGACGACGCCCTCTCGCGTATGACTCTTCAGGAAAAGATACGCGTCATACATGCACAGAGCAAATTCTCATCTGCCGGAATACCGCGATTGGGATTTCCCGACTTCTGGACAGACGACGGCCCTCACGGTGTGCGCCCTGACGTATTGTGGGACGAATGGGAGCAGGCAGGACAGACCAACGACTCATGCGTGGCGTTCCCTGCGTTGACCTGTCTCGCTGCCACATGGAACCCAGACCTCGCCACACTCTACGGCAAGAGTCTTGGCGAAGAAGCCCTCTATCGTGGCAAGGACATGATTCTCGGACCGGGCGTCAACATCTATCGCACCCCGCTCGGCGGACGCAACTTCGAGTATATGGGCGAAGACCCTTACCTGGCGGCTACGATGGTGGTGCCTTACATACAGGGTCTGCAGTCGAACGGTGTTTCGGCATGCGTGAAGCATTACTGTCTGAACAATGAAGAGGAATATCGTAACCAGGTGAACGTCGTAGTAAGCGACCGCGCTCTGCATGAGATCTATCTGCCGGCGTTCAAGGCTGCCGTGGAGCAAGGCAAGGTTTGGGCCATTATGGGTGCATACAACCTTTACAAGAACGAGCACAACTGCCACAACCAGTACACGCTCAACCGCATACTGAAGGGCGAATGGGCGTTTGACGGCGTGGTGGTGAGCGACTGGGGCGGATGTCACGACACCGACCAGGCGGTGAAGAACGGGCTGGACATAGAGTTCGGAACATGGACCAACGGCCTTTCAGCAGGAACAAGCAACGCTTATGACAACTATTATCTTGCCACACCATATATCAATGGTATAAAGAGCGGCAAATACACCACCCGAGAACTCGACGACAAGGTGCGCCGTGTGCTGCGACTCTTCTTCCGCACGACGATGAACCGTCACCGTCCGCACGGCTTCCTCTGTTCAGAATCGCACTACGAGGCTGCCCGCCAGATTGCTGACGAGGGCATCGTGCTACTACAGAACCGCAACAACGTGCTGCCTATCGACCGCAACAAGGCGAAGCGCATACTCGTTGTGGGCGAGAATGCCATCAAGATGATGACCGTCGGCGGCGGTTCGTCATCGCTGAAGGTGCAGCGCGAGACACTTCCACTCGACGGACTGCGAGCAAAACTTGGAGGTACGGCAGAGATTGACTATGCACGCGGATACGTCGGAGACGTGACGGGCGAATACAACGGAGTGGAAACGGGACAAAACCTGAAGGACGACCGCTCCGCCGACCAACTCATTGCCGAGGCTGTGGAGAAAGCTAAGGATGCCGACTATGTCATTATGGTGGGCGGACTGAACAAGTCGGACTATCAGGACTGCGAAGGACACGACCGCAAGCAGTATGAGTTGCCATACGCGCAGAACCGCCTCATCGAAGCACTTGCCAAGGTAACCGACCGACTCATCTACGTAAACGTGTCGGGCAACGCCGTGGCAATGCCTTGGCGAGACAAGGTGGCAGCCATCGTACAGAGCTGGTTCATAGGTTCGGAAGCTGGCAACGCCATCGCCGACGTGCTGACAGGCGACGCCAATCCGAGCGGCAAGCTGCCGTTCACATGGTATGGAAGCCTCAACGACTGTGGCGCTCACGCTCTGAAAACATATCCTGGCACGTGGCGAACCACCGACGACAAGACAGTTGGTTTCGACAAGGTAATCGACGAAGAATATAAGGAAGGCATATATGTGGGCTACCGCTGGACGGAGAAGAAACACATCAAACCGACATTTGCTTTCGGACACGGACTGAGTTACACATCATTCAGCATCAGCGCCCTGCGACAGTCGGCAAAAGAAATGACTCGCGACGGCAAATTGACGTTCACCGTAACCGTCAAGAACACCGGCACGAAGCGTGGCGCAGAGACCGTACAGCTCTACATAAAGGACGTGAAAGCATCGGTAGACCGTCCTGTAAAGGAGCTGAAAGGCTTCAAGAAGGTATGGCTCAACCCCGGCGAACAGCAGGACGTAGACATCACCATCGACAATGCAGCTCTCTCTTTCTACGACGAAACGTCAAGTGCATGGAAATCGGAGAACGGCGTGTTTGAGGCTCTCATAGGAAACGCCTCTGACAACACACCTTTAAAAGCACGCTTCACACTTAGATAAAACTGCGTGAGGCGGACAGACACGCCGCACAACAAAGCAGAATCGTACAAATTCAAAACAAAAAAACATCATTTCACAAGAGGTATGACCACAATAGGCATACCTCTTTTTTTATTTTGCATAGTGTAAAACGACATCGGCAGAACGTAACGACTATCGAACAACACAGAATAACAATATATTTTAAGCTCTTAAACGATGAGAAACATGAACTGCTTCTTAAAACGACGGTCATGATTAACGTCAATGTCTCTGTTAATTATACTCAACACTTTCAACTTTTCGAAAGAAAGTGTTGAGTATGCTTCATACTTTTATTATTTTTGCAAGAAACGTAAACACAAGAAATCTATATAATTATATAATAATGATAGAAAGCATCATAGTAGCAATAGTGGCAGCCATCATCATCGGCGTGGTGGCGTATTCTTACAGCAAGAGAATAGCAGACCTTA
Organism: Leyella stercorea; assembly: GCF_019052365.1. Classification (GTDB taxonomy): domain Bacteria; phylum Bacteroidota; class Bacteroidia; order Bacteroidales; family Bacteroidaceae; genus Prevotella. The sequence continues at coordinate 12,538 of NZ_JAHQUY010000010.1, read as the reverse complement.
AGGATGTGCACAACAAGCAAATCGCTGAACTGAAAGAGGCGCACGAGAAGCAGATTGCTGAACTGAAAGAGGCGCAGACAGCACAGCTCGAACAGCTGAAGGCGGCGCAGACGGCGCAACTCGAGCAGGTGAAGGAGGGTCAACAGAAGCAGATAGAGGCACTCAGAGAGATGAACCGCGAGCAGGTGGAGAGTCAGATGAAGCTCATACGTGAGCAGATGCAGACCACGTCGGAGGAGATTCTGAAGCGACGTCAGGACGAGCTGGGCGAGCGCAACAAGGAGCAGGTGTCGAAGATAATTGACCCGCTCACACAAAGCCTGAAGAGCATGCGCGAGGCGTTCGACAAATCGAAGGAACAGCAGAACGAAGCGCTCACGCGTCTCGACGCTACGATAAAGGTGAACATGGAGAAAAGCGCGGCGCTGGGCGAAACTGCCGACCGGCTGACACGTGCGCTCACCGGAGAGGTGAAGGTGCAGGGCAACTTCGGCGAGCTGAAGCTGAAGCAGCTGCTCGAAGACCTCGAGCTGAAGGAGGGCGAGCAGTTTGACACGCAGGAGACGCTGCGCGACAAGGCGGGCAAGCAGGCGAAGGGCGACGACGGACGCGGACTCATACCCGATTTCATCCTACACTTCCCGAACAACCGCCACGTGGTGGTCGACTCGAAGATGTCGCTCACCGACTACGAGCGCTACATGAACGCTGAAGACGGCACGCCCGAGAAGTCGGAATATCTGAAGGCACACGTAGCAAGCGTGCGTGCTCAGGTGAAGCGACTGGCGCGCAAGGAGTATACGAAGTATCTGCCCGAGGGCTACAACCGTCTCAACTTCGCCATTATGTACGTGCCTATAGAAGGCGCATTGAACCTCGCGCTGCTTAACGACACCACGCTATGGCGCGAGGCTTACGACGAAGGCGTCATGATTCTCGGTCCGCAGACCATGTACATGAACCTTCGCGTGCTGGAGATGATGTGGACGCAGGTGCGCCAGCTGAAGAACCAGCAGGCGATGATAGACGCCGCGAACATCGTCGTGGAGCGTGTGCAGGACTTCGGCATGCGCTTCATCGACGTGGAGACGAGCATGAACAGCACGGTGGAGAAGATGGCTAAGCTGAAGGTGTCGACGGCGGAAAGCGGCAGAAGCATCATCACCGCTGCAAAGAGTCTGCTGAAGGCTGGAGCGAAGGAGAACAAGAAGAAGAAGTCGCTCGACGAAATGGACAGCACGGTGTTCATCGAAAGCAACGAATAAAAAAAAGTCCTCGAAAAATTTTTCGAGGACTTTTTTATATATTAGAGTGCGTCGATCACGCTGCAGATATCGCCGAAGATGCGTGGCAACTCGCCGAGTCCGTTGATGTGGTGGTGAATGCCTTCGCCCTTGTACCACTCGATAAGCGGAGCTGTCTGGTTGTGATAAACGTCGAGGCGCTTCTTGATAGTCTCAGCGTTGTCGTCAGAGCGTCCGCTCTCCTGACCGCGCTTGATAAGACGAGTCATCAGCTCGTCCTCCGGAACGTCGAGCTCAATCATGGCAGCCACCTTGTGTCCGCGCTCTGCGAGCATCTTCTTCAGAGCCTCAGCCTGCGGGATTGTGCGCGGGAAGCCGTCGAAGATTACGCCCTTGTGCTCCTTGCCGAAGCTGTCATACACACTTGCGAGGATGTTTACCATCAACTCGTCGGGGATGAGCTGTCCGTTGTCGATAAAACCCTTGGCAGTCTTGCCAAGTTCTGTTCCGTTCTTGATCTCGTTGCGAAGAACGTCGCCTGTAGAGATGTGGTTGAAACCATACTTCTCAATCATCAGGTCGCTCTGAGTGCCCTTGCCTGAACCAGGAGCACCGAAAATTACGATGTTTTTCATCTGAATTCTTTATTATGTAATGTTATTGTTTACTCCTACTCCACCACTGTATAGATATCGCGCAGGTTGCGTCCCTGCTGGTCGTAGTCGAGTCCGTAGCCGAGGATGAAGTCGTTTGGTATCTCGATGGCTACATACTCTGTGTCGAGAGGCACCTTCAGACACTCCGGCTTGAGCAGCAGAGTACAGATGTGCACCGACTCCGGCTCCTTCTCCTTGAGTTGCTCGAGCAGAGTCTGCATAGTGAGTCCCGACTCGATGATGTCCTCAACGATGATCACGGTGCGGCCCTTGATATCATCGTTCAAACCGATGAGCTGCTTCACCTTTCCGGTAGACGCAGTGCCCTCGTACGACGACATCTTGACGAACGAAATCTCGCACGGCACGTTGATCATACGCATGAGGTCGGCAGCAAACACGAACGATCCGTTAAGCATGGCGAGCAACAACGGGTTCTTGCCTGCCATGTCCTTGTTGATACGATCGGCTACGACCTTTACTTTTTGAAGAATCTCAGCTTCGGGGATTGACACCTTGAAGGTCTTGTCCTTTATTTTTATCACGCTCATAGGGTACAATATTTATAATTAGGTGCAAAGTTACTGAAAGTCTTGCACATAAAAAAACTGCTTGCAGATTTTTTTTGTCGAGACGCATCGTTAAGTGTCAGAAAGTTAGTGCAAGTAGCTTAGCTATGACAAAAATTTGCGAGCATATTTTGTATTGTCTTCGGTTTGCAGTAACTTTAAATAAGTTACGCTGCACCTCAACAATAAAAATATGCGAGCATATTTTGTATTGTCTTCGGTTTGCAGTAACTTTGCACACATGAAACAAAATCAAGCATCTTTGAGCAGCAAGCAGTATGCTGTGCCGTTCATCCTCATCACCTCACTCTTCTTCATGTGGGGCTTTGCGCGCGCCATCCTCGACGTGCTCAACAAGCATTTCCAGAATGCGCTCGACATCAGCATCACACAGTCGGCACTGATTCAGGTGACCACTTATCTCGGCTACTTTCTCATGGCGATACCCGCCGGTCTGTTCATCAACCGTCAGGGCTACCGCCGCGGCGTGGTAAGCGGACTCCTGCTGTTCGGCTTAGGCTCGCTGGCGTTCATTCCCTGCTCAATGCTGGGCACGTTCTACACCTATCTCGTGGCGCTGTTCATCATCGGTTGCGGACTCGTGTTCCTCGAGACGTCAGCCAATCCGTACGTAACGGAGCTCGGTCCGAAGGAGACAGCCACGTCGCGCCTTAACTTCTCTCAGTCGTTCAACGGCGTAGGCTCAATGTTCGCCACACTCGTCGTGGGAAGCTTCCTCTTTCAGGGCGCCGACGGCAGCGCAGGCGGCGACGCCGTGATACCTTACACCATAATGGGCGCGTTCGTGCTACTTATAGCCGTGGTTTTCGCACGAGTGAAACTGCCGGAGATAGTTCACGACAACGACAACGACACAAAGCAGGGCGCACACAACCTGAAGATGCTCTTCCGCAACCGCTGGTTCGTGTTCGGACTACTTGCGCTACTCGCATACGAGGTGGCGGAGATTTCGATAAACTCCTACTTCATCAACTTCGTGACAGGTCAGGGCTGGATGAAGGCAGCCACGGGCTCTACGATACTCACCATCGGTCTGGGCGTATTCATGCTGGCGCGCTTCATCGGTGCGGCTGTGATGAGCAACATTGCGGCAGAGAAGTATCTCGCCGTATGCGCTCTCGGCACCGTGATCTGCATCGCCGTTCTACTGCTCGACTTCGGTCGCGACGTGTCTGTTCTGGCGCTCATAGCCAACTATTTCTTCGAGGCTATCATGTTCCCGACCATCTTCGCCCTAACGCTGCGCGGACTCGGCGGACTCACCAAGAGCGCTTCGTCGATACTGATGATGACACCGGTAGGCGGCTGCGGTTTCCTTCTGATGGGCATCATCGCCGACTCTACCGACAACTTCACGCTGCCGTTCTTCATACCGCTCGCAGGCTTCGCCTTCGTGCTCGTATACGCTCTGCGCTATACCATGAAGCGTGCGGCTTAAGACATTCTGCAACTTGTCAGCTTGCCATTGATTCAAGCTGACAAGTTGCTACTATTTCGCCCCCAAACTCATAAAAACTTCATTTATATACAGCCGTACCTGCAAAAACTTGGTGCAGGTATGCCTTATTCTGCGATATTTTCCGTAACTTTGCAAGTTGTCAATCTATTGATTGATTGATAGTTGTCCTTTTTATTCATCTATAAAGCATAAATACAGACAATGGCAGAATCTAATTTCGTAGACTATGTAAAGATATATTGTCGCTCGGGCAAGGGCGGCAGAGGCTCTATGCACCTCCGTCACGTGAAGTATAACCCCAACGGCGGACCCGACGGCGGCGACGGCGGACACGGCGGCAGCATCTACCTGCGCGGCAACCACAACTACTGGACGCTGCTCCACCTTAAGTTCCAGCGCCACGTCTTCGCCGAGCACGGAGGCAACGGCGGTCGCGACAAGTGTCACGGCAAGGACGGTCAGGACATATACATCGACGTGCCGTGCGGAACGGTGGTATACGACGCCGAGACGGGCAAGTACGTATGCGACGTGATGCACGACGGACAGGAAGTGCTGCTGCTCAAGGGCGGCAGAGGCGGACTCGGCAACTTCCAGTTCCGCTCAGCTACCAACCAGTGCCCGCGCTATGCTCAGCCGGGCGAACCGATGGAGGAGATGACCATCATCCTCGAGCTGAAGCTGCTCGCCGACGTAGGTCTTGTGGGCCTTCCAAACGCAGGCAAGTCGACACTGCTCTCAGCCGTGTCGAGCGCACGCCCGAAGATTGCCAACTACCCGTTCACCACACTCGAACCGTCGCTCGGCATCGTCGACTACCGCGACCACAAGTCGTTCGTGATGGCAGACATCCCGGGAATCATCGAGGGAGCAAGCGAAGGCAAGGGACTCGGTCTGCGCTTCCTGCGCCACATCGAGCGCAACTCGCTGCTGCTCTTCATGGTGCCGGGCGACACCGACGACATCAAGCGCGAATACGAACTGCTGAAGAACGAGCTTGAGAAGTTCAACCCCGAGATGCTCGACAAGCACCGCGTATTGGCCGTGACGAAGTGCGACCTGCTCGACGACGAACTCATGGACATGCTGCGCGAGACGCTGCCAGACGACCTCCCCGTAGTGTTCATCTCCTCTGTTACCGGACTCGGCATCCAGGAACTGAAGGACACGTTGTGGCAGGAACTCAACTCGGAGAGCAACAAGCTGCAGAACATCACAGCCGAGGACACACTCGTACACCGCGACAAGGACATGACACGCTTCATGGCAGAAATGAAGGCGGAGGGCGAGGACGATATTATCTACATCGACGACGACGACATCGAGGACGTTGACGACGTGGAAGACCTCGACGACTTTGAATACGAAGAGGAGGCAGACAATGAGTAACACCGCGCTGCGCCTTACATATTATAATATAGCCGACGGCGTGTGCGCTTTTTCAACCACACGCCACGGCGGAACCAGCGAGGGCAACCACGCCTCGCTGAACATCAACCCCTACTGCGGCGACAAGCCCGAGCACGTGGCTGCCAACCGCACGCTGCTGGCTGAGGAGCTGGGCGTAGACGCCGACCGCATCATTCTGCCCCACCAGACACACGGCACCGAGACACGCATCATAGGCAAGGAGTTCTGCATCCAGCCCGAGCAGATACGCCAGAAGCTGCTCGAAGGCGTCGACGCGCTGCTCACCGACGTAAAGGGCGTGTGCATCGGAGTGTCGACAGCCGACTGCATACCCGTACTGCTCTACGACGAGGAGCACCACGCCGCAGCAGCCGTTCACGCCGGATGGCGCGGTACGCTGGCACGCATCGTGGGCAAGGCGATAGCCGACATGAGCATCGCCTACAAGACCGACCCGAAGAAGCTGAAAGCCGTAATCGGACCGGGCATATCCAGGAAGAACTTCGAAGTTGGCGACGAGGTGTACGCCGCTTTCGAAGAGGCTGCCTTCGACATGCCGACGCTCGCACAGCAGGAGATAAAGCGCAACCCCGACGCCGCAGACCCGTCTAAGCTGTTCGAGAAGAAATGGCACATCGACCTGAAACTCGCCAACCGACAGCTGCTCGAGCACGCCGGCGTGGCTGATGAGAATATCCTCGAAAGCGACGTCTGCACATACGACAGCGTAGACGAATACTTCTCGGCACGACGCCTCGGCACCGAGTCGGGACGCATCTATTCGGGCATTATATTATAGTCCGCGCCGAACAATACGGACACGCGCGCCGAACGATACGGACATCCGCACCGGTCGGCGCACGCAACTTTTGAAGAAGACTAATCAAACAAACAATAATGCGAATAAAGAAACTACTATTAGCCATAGCCACACTCACCCTCGTGTCGGCAACACCCGTAAAGCATCAGTTCACTGCTGCCGAACAGCAGCAGATCAGCATATCAACACCCGGACTCTTCAACCGCTCCGATGCGTTCAGCATCGACCTCGGTCTGCTCAAACCCAACGAATACTCGTTTCCGCTGCCCGTGGGCAAAGCCACGATGCGCAAGAACGACGTAGTGCAGATAGACACCAAGGACGGCGACAACGTAAAGGCGATGTTCGACGGAACGGTGCGTCTCGCACGCAAGCACCAGGACATGGGCTACGTGATAGTGATACGCCACCGCAACGGACTGGAGACCGTATACGCCAACAACGCCGAGAACATGGTTGAGGTGGGACAGCACGTACGCGCCGGACAGACCATCGCCATCGTCGGACACCGCGACGGCAAGTTCTACTGCGACTTCTCTATCATGATCGACGGCAAGCGCATCAACCCCGCTGCCGTGTTCAGCATAAACAGCCACCGACTGCACCGCCACACACTGCTCTGCGAGAAGCACAGCTCGTACATCAACGTGTCGACCGTGGGCGAGAAGGTAGACCTCGACGAGAACCCCAACTTCACAACCGAGGACGTGTTCGAGAAGAAGCAAACCTACAAGTGGAACCTCGAGAAGATGAAGAAAGGCAGCTGGGCGTATCCGTTGCCTGGAGCCAAGGTGATAAGCCCCTACGGAGGCAAGCGCCGACACAGCGGCGTAGACCTAAAGACGAAACCGAACGACGAGATAGTGGCAGCATTCGACGGCGTGGTGACACGCTCCAACTCTCACTACGGCTACGGACTCTGCATCGTCGTCAAGCACGCCAACGGACTGGAGACGCTCTACTCTCACCAGTCGAAAAACCTCGTGAAGGTGGGCGACAAGGTGAAAGCCGGTCAGGTGATAGGTCTCACCGGACGCACCGGACGCGCCACAACCGAACACCTCCACTTCGAAACCGTGTTCAAAGGACGCCGATTCAACCCGAATCTCATCTTCGACCATAACTCGCGACAGCTGCAGAAGTCGACGCTCACGCTCACCAAGAACGGCGGCATCACCTCGAAACGCAACTAAAAGCGCCGATTTTAGTTACAGAACGTTAAAAACAAGCGTTTTTCGACCAAAAACGAAAAAATCTCCGCAAAACATTTTGCGGTTACAGAAAAATGCAATAACTTTGCACTCGCTTTCAAGAACAAAGCAATTGCAAAGCAAGGGCGTTTAGCTCAGCTGGTTTAGAGCATCTGCCTTACAAGCAGAGGGTCGGCGGTTCGAATCCGTCAACGCCCACATAAAGCGAACAGGTTTTCAACTTGTTCGCTTTTTTGTTTATACACAAAAATCGTATACACGCGAAAACAAAATCACATAATTTCACATAAAAACAACACACAAATAAAAACTTATTTGTAATTTTGCACCCGTAATTACACATAATTATATATAATAGCCAATTATGAAACTTGATTTGCTGACAGCCATCTCGCCGATTGACGGCCGTTATCGTGGCAAGACCGAGCGCCTTGCCGACTACTTCTCAGAGTATGCACTGATACGCTACCGCGTACGTGTGGAAATCGAATACTTCATCACGCTTTGTGAGTTGCCATTGCCGCAGCTCGCTTCGTTCGACCATCAGCTCTTCGACCAGCTGCGCGACATCTACCGCAACTTCGGCGAAGAGGAAGCACAGCGCGTGAAGGACATCGAGAAAGTAACTAACCACGACGTGAAGGCTGTGGAATACTTCATAAAGGAGGAGTTCGACCGCATCGGCGGACTCGACGCTTACAAGGAGTTCATCCACTTCGGACTCACTTCGCAGGACATCAACAATACATCAGTGCCCCTCTCTATCAAGGAGGCGCTCGAGCAGTTCTACTACCCGCTCTGCGAGGAGCTCATCGCACAGCTCCGCCAGTATGCAGAGGAGTGGGCAGCAGTGCCTATGCTCGCAAAGACACACGGACAGCCCGCTTCGCCTACACGTTTGGGCAAGGAGGTGATGGTGTTCGTATACCGTCTTGAGGAGCAGCTGCGCCAGCTGAAGGAGTGCCGCCTCACCGCTAAGTTCGGCGGTGCTACCGGCAACTACAACGCTCACCACGTAGCCTACCCCGAGTACGACTGGAAGGCGTTCGGCAACCGCTTCGTGAGCGAGAAGCTCGGACTGGAGCGCGAGCAGTTCACTACACAGATCTCCAACTACGACTGCCTCGGTTCTGTGTTCGACGCAATGCGCCGCATCAACACAATCATCATCGACCTCGACCGCGACTTCTGGATGTACATCTCTATGGAGTACTTCAAGCAGAAGATCAAGGCAGGCGAAGTAGGCTCGTCGGCAATGCCGCACAAGGTGAACCCCATCGACTTCGAGAACTCTGAGGGCAACCTCGGCATGGCTAACGCCGTTCTGCAGTTCCTCGCACAGAAGCTCCCCGTGAGCCGTCTGCAGCGCGACCTCACCGACTCTACCGTTCTGCGCAACGTAGGCGTACCGTTCGGCCACGGCGTAATTGCTATCGAGAGCACACTCAAGGGTCTGCGCAAGCTCATCCTCAACGAGGAGAAGCTCAAGGAAGACCTCAACGACACATGGGCAGTAGTGGCAGAAGCCATCCAGACCATCCTCCGTCGTGAGGCATACCCGCATCCGTACGAGGCTCTGAAGGCGCTCACACGCACCAACAAGCACATGACCGAGGAGACCATCCACGAGTTCATCCAGACTCTCAACGTGAGCGACGCTGTGAAGGCGGAACTGATGGCTATCACGCCGATGAACTACACCGGCATCTAAGCAAGATACAACAAGATATAATTAGACATTAGCCGTGAGGCTATATACATAAACAATAAAACCAAATAAGCAATTATGGATTCAGAAAACGTAAAGAATCAGGAACAGAACACAGCGGATCAGACTACTGGCAATAGCGAGAGCTACGGCCGTGCCGCAGGAAACTATCAGAAAGAGTATCGCAGCGTGACGGGACGTCGCCCGCGTATTCACACACAGCACTCGGCTTCGGCTTCAACACAGAGCGAGGACGGCGGTTTCCGTCCGGAAGGTTTCGGATCTGGCCTCGGCGCTCAGCAGCAGGGTGGCTACCAGCCACGTCAGGGCGGATACCAGCCACGTCAGGGCGGTTATCAGCAGCGCGGCGGCTATCAGCCACGTCAGCAGGGCGGCTATCGTCCGCGCTACAATCAGGACGGCGAGCAGCAGCAAGGCGGCTACCAGCCACGTCAGCAGGGCGGCTATCGTCCGCGCTACAACCAGGACGGCGAGCAGCAGCAGGGCGGCTACCAGCCACGTCAGCATGGCGGCTATCGTCCGCGCTACAACCAGGACGGCGAACAGCAGCAGGGTGGCTATCAGCCACGTCAGCAGGGCGGCTACCAGCAGCGCGGCGGCTACGGACAGCGCCAGCAGGGCGGCTATCAGCAGCGCGGCGGCTACGGACAGCAGGGCGGCTACCAGCAGCGCGGCGGTTACGGACAGCAGGGCGGCTACGGTCAGCAGCGCGGCGGCTACAACCGCGGCGGCTACGGACAGCAGGGCGGCTACAATCAGGGTGGCTACCAGCAGCGTCAGCGCACACCGGGCTACGACCCCAACGCAAAGTATAGCATGAAAAAGCGCATTGAGTACAAGGAGGAGAACTACGATCCGAACGAACCGCTTCGTCTGAACAAGTTCCTCGCCAACGCAGGTATCTGCTCGCGCCGTGAGGCTGACGAGTTCATCCAGGCAGGCGTGGTTACTGTGAACGGAGAGGTAGTGACCGAGCTCGGCACCAAGATCAAGCGCACAGACGAGATAAAATTCCACGACCAGCCCGTAACACTCGAGAAGAAGGTGTACGTGCTGCTCAACAAACCGAAGGACTGCGTGACAACAAGCGACGACCCGCAGCAGCGTAAGACCGTGATGGACCTCGTGAAGAACGTGTGCCCGGAGCGCATCTACCCGGTAGGACGCCTCGACCGCAACACAACCGGCGTGCTCCTGCTCACCAACGACGGCGACCTCGCTTCTAAGCTCACACACCCGAAGTTCCTGAAGAAGAAGGTATACCACGTATACCTCGACAAGAACGTAACGGCTCACGACATGCAGCAAATTGCTCAGGGCATCGAGCTGGAGGACGGCGAGATACATGCAGACGCTATCGAGTACGCAAGCGACACAGACAAGAGCCAGGTAGGCATCGAGATCCACAGCGGCAAGAACCGCATCGTACGCCGCATCTTCGAGCACCTCGGCTACCGCGTCGTTAAGCTCGACCGCGTGCAGTTCGCAGGACTCACCAAGAAGAACCTCCGCCGCGGCGACTGGCGTTTCCTCACAGAGAAGGAAGTGGAGATGCTGCGCATGGGAGCATTCGAGTAAAACATAAACAGGTTGAAGTGGTGAGGTGTTGAGATGGTGTACACAACATCCCACCATGTCAACCCTTTTAACTTAAACAATATAATGGAAAGAACAAAAGTTATTGACGCTCTCCGTAGCACCGACTTCGGAAGCCAAATCAACGTAAAGGGTTGGGTGCGCACTCACCGCAGTTCAAAGGCTGTCGACTTCATCGCGCTCAACGACGGTTCTACAATCAAGAACATACAGATCGTGGTAGACCCCACCAAGTTCGACGCCGAGATGCTGAAGCAGATCACCACCGGTGCCTGCATCAGCGCAGTAGGTACGCTCGTAGAGAGCCAGGGTGCGGGTCAGACATCTGAGATACAGTGCGAGAGCCTCGAAGTGTACGGACTCTGCGGCAGCGACTACCCGATGCAGAAGAAGGGACAGTCGTTCGAATACATGCGTCAGTACGCTCACCTGCGTCTGCGCACCAACACATTCGGTGCAGTGATGCGCATACGCCACAACATGGCGATGGCTATCCACACCTACTTCCACGAGCACGGTTACTTCTACTTCAACACTCCGCTCATCACCGCAAGCGACTGCGAGGGTGCAGGTCAGATGTTCCAGGTTACGACCAAGAACCTCTACAACCTGAAGAAGACAGAGGACGGCAAGATCGACTACTCTGACGATTTCTTCGGCAAGCAGACTTCGCTCACCGTGTCTGGACAGCTCGAAGGCGAGCTCGGAGCCACAGCGCTCGGAGCCATCTATACCTTCGGTCCGACATTCCGTGCAGAGAACTCTAACACTCCGCGCCACTTGGCTGAGTTCTGGATGGTAGAGCCTGAGGTGGCATTCCTCGACCTCGCCGGACTCATGGACCTTGAGGAAGACTTCATCAAGTATTGCATCCGTTGGGCGCTCGACCACTGCAAGGACGACCTCGAGTTCCTCAACAAGATGATCGACAAGGGCCTCATCGCACGTCTTGAGGGCGTGCTCAACTCCGAGTTCGTTCGTCTGCCTTACACCGAGGGCATCCGCATCCTGCAGGAGGCTATACAGAACGGCAAGAAGTTCGAGTTCCCATGCGAGTGGGGCGACGACTTGGCTTCTGAGCACGAGCGTTTCCTCGTTGAGGAGCACTTCAAGAAGCCGGTTATCATGACCAACTATCCGAAGGCTATCAAGGCGTTCTACATGAAGATAGACGCTGAGGAGAGCGGCTTCGGCGGCAAGAGCGGTCAGACCGTTCAGGGCACCGACGTTCTCTTCCCGCAGATCGGCGAGATCATCGGCGGTTCTGTACGCGAGGAGAGCTACGACAAGCTAATGAACGAGATTGAGGAGCGCAACATCCCGATGAAGGATATGACATGGTACCTCGACACACGCAAGTACGGTTCATGTCCGCACGCTGGCTTCGGCCTCGGCTTCGAGCGCCTCATACTCTTCGTAACAGGTATGCAGAACATCCGCGACGTGATTCCGTTCCCGCGTACTCCGAAGAGTGCTGAATTCTAAACCAATTTCCACATCCATAAACTTTATGGGGGGTGTAGCAGACAATAGTTTGCTGCACCCTTTTTTGTTATTAATATAGCGTATGCGAAAAAATCTTCCAACGGTTGTCTTTTATTTTAACATTATTTTAATTTGCATTAATAAGTGTACATCATACTATGTTTTTGCATGATGTACACCGATATTGCAGAACACGCCAAATATTTGCAGAACATTCCAAATTGTTCTAAAGTTCATCTAAATGCGCTGAAAGAAGAACGTTTGCACGATTCTTAACTTTTATATATTGCTGTCCGCTAAAACTCCAAAGAGCATAAAAAACCTGCCCGAAGTCCTTT
>NZ_JAHQUY010000092.1 GCF_019052365.1 Leyella stercorea | reverse complement strand
TGTTTGATTTTCACCTATAAAGGTACAAAATATTTATGAGACTACCAACTTTTTTATAAACTATTTCTTATCCCGAACTGGGGTAACTATTGGCAGATGCGTTATTCACTTATTATCAAGTGAATAGCGCATCTGTCATTTTTATATCCCCACAAAGCCCCACGTATTGCCACACAAACGTAAATGTACCTTTGCACACAGAAACAAATATTGATAAATATGCAACAAGAAAACATCACGTTTAATGACATGCCTCAGATGTTGGCTGTCATGTATGCCAAACTTAATGAGTTGGGTGATAAGGTGGACAAACTGATACCACCAAAGAAGAGTGAAGAACAGCAATGGTTCAATGTAGCTGATCTCATAGAGTTTTTGCCTACTCACCCGGCAGAACAGACCATTTATGGTTGGACGAGTGCAAGAAAAATACCATTTCATAAAAAGGGAAAGAGTATCATATTCAACAAGAAAGAAATTGAGGAGTGGTTAAGAGAAGGTACTTATCGAAAATCGGAAGCAGATTTGGAGAACGAAGCCATGGCTTTTATAAACAACAAGCGTTATGGAAGGAAATAAGGAAGAATATATCAGAGTGGGTACTTGTCTGTACAAGATTGCCCAACAACCTTTAGCTAATGGTACTTGCACATTGCGTCGCATCCCATGGAGCTTTGGTACTATCCGACAGGATTATGGCAAGAACAATACGCCACCAATTCGGAAATATGACGGTTTTTGTACTGTACCCAGCCATACCGATTATCATAAAGAGATTGGCGGTTTCTACAATTTGTATGAGCCCATTGACCACATACCATCAGAAGGAGAGTTTCCAGACATTATGAAGCTGATACACCATATCTTTGGTGAACAATTTGAGTTAGGGATGGATTACATGCAGTTGCTCTATGCCAAACCTACGCAGAAGTTACCAATATTACTATTGGTATCAGAAGAGCGCAATACAGGCAAGACTACTTTCTTGAATTTTCTCAAGGCGGTGTTTGAAGACAATGTAACTTTCAATACCAATGAGGACTTTCGAAGCCAATTTAATGCGGATTGGGCAGGTAAGTTACTTATTGTTGTTGACGAGGTGCTGCTATGCCGACGAGAAGACTCAGAACGCCTAAAGAATTTGAGCACAGCACAGACATACAAGGTTGAAGCTAAAGGTAAGGACAGACAAGAAGTGAATTTCTTCGCCAAGTTCGTCTTGTGCTCCAATAATGAGCTTTTCCCAGTTATCATTGATACAGGAGAGACACGTTATTGGGTGCGTAAGATAATGCCGTTGGAAAGCGATGATACGAACTTCTTGCAGAAGTTGAAAGCGCAAATTCCAGCTTTCTTGTATTACTTGCAACATCGGGCACTATATAGCACTAAAGAGAGTCGTATGTGGTTCAATCCAACGCTTATTCATACGGATGCTTTGGAACGCATCATGCAATGCAACCGCAACCATACGGAGATTGATCTCGTAGAGTTATTGCGCAGCATTATGGAATGTCAGAAAGTGGACAAGGTTTCATTTATACCACAAGACCTGCTGCCATTGCTTTCGATTAATGGGGTAAAGGTGGAATTGTGGCATATTCGCAAAGTAGTGAAGGAGTTATGGCGTTTGAAACCGGCTCCAAATGCACTTTCATATACGACATACCAATACGACTACTCTAAGCCAACAAAATTTGGTGCAGTGAGTCGGGTGGGACGTTATTATACTGTGACTAAGGAGTTCATAGAATCATTAAACATATAATCTCTGTTGATTTGTTGAAATGATGAAAAGAAGAACATATACATTGTGGCATAAGCATTTACGGCTCAACAATATGGTCAACAGTAGCTCAACGATTTTCTCTTTTCATCATCCTAACTCAACAATTCAACAACTCAACAACAAATTAACGATGAATACATTCGATAATAAGCATATACAAATAGCAGATTTCCTTGCAGAAAAAGGTTATCTGCCGATTTCAAAGAAAGGGACTAATTGGTGGTATCTGTCACCATTGCATAATGAGAATACTGCATCTTTCAAGGTTAATGTGGATAAAAATGTGTGGTATGATTTTGGTTTGGGTAAAGGTGGTGGACTTGCTACTTTGGTCAATTTACTGTACCATCCAAATAACTTTCAGAATTATCTTCATCATCTTAGCGGCATTAGGACTTCGTTTCCCTCAACTCCCAAAACGACAAGGGAAGGCTCTGAAACTTTCAGCAATGTTGAAGTAAAGAGTTTGGGTAATTCTGCCCTGTTGAGATACCTCGGAAAACGTAGTATTGCTCAGCAAGTGGCAAGCCAATATTGCAAGGAGGTACATTACCGAAACCACGACAAGAATTACTTTGCCGTAGGTTTTCCTAACCGCTCTGGAGGTTACGAGATTCGTAATGCTTACTTCAAGGGGTGCATCTCACCAAAAGACATTTCGGTCATATCCAAAGGCAACAAAGATTGTCATGTGTTTGAAGGATTCATCGACTTCTTGTCCTATGTGGTATTACATGGAGACTGCGATGCCATTGTCCTTAATTCAGTTATCAATGTTCCCAAGTCAATAGACTACTTGAACAGATATGACACCGTCTATTGTCATTTGGACAACGACAAAGCTGGACACGATGCCACAGAACAAATCAGGATTTTGTGCAAGGGCAATGTGATAGATGCTTCTGAGGAATATGGAGAAGCTAAAGACTTGAACGAGTTCCTTTGTAAAAGGATGAATAGTCAAGGGCTTGTTCTGAGTTGTGGTTTCAAGCGGTAAATTAGGTTTCTACAATAGTCAAAAACAAGTGTAATCATTTAGGGAAGTTCTTTCGGGAGCAAGTTTGTGTTTTCGATATACGAAAACTATTCCAATCGGTATACCCGATTGTGCTATTGCCTTTGCCTATCAAGCATATGGCAAAGGTCAATACCTATTGAGAAACTTGCCCCTCAAGAACTGAAATAAGAAAGAATTAAATATAATGGCAAAACATGTTATCAACAATCCAGGAGGGCGCAAGCCTCTCCCTGAAGAGGAAAAGTATGGCAAGCCCATACCAGTTCGTTTCACACCAAAACAGTTTATCCGTATCAAACGTAAGGCTGGAGAGATGCCCATAAGTACCTACATTCGTGAAGGCGCACTTCATGCCATCGTGCGCCAACCTGTTTCGAAGGAGTTGATGAAAGAGATAAGAGGTTTGAATAATCTTGGAACGAATATCAATACCTTGGTTAAGCTTGCTTACCAAGCAGGGCTTATGACCATTGCAGACAAAGCCAACGAAGCCCTTGATGGAGTCAATGCTATTCTCCATCAAGCTCGTCTCAAAATCAAAGAGAAAGAAGACAATGACGAATCAAAAAATCAAAGTTAAACTACAAAATACGACAGCGTATGTATGGCAAAATTCTTCATGGAGCATCATTTGGAGGACTTATCAACTACATTAACGACCCACGCAAAAATGCGATATTGGTTGCTTCAAGCGACGGAATCAATCTCACGAATAACCAAACCATAACAGATAGTTTCTTGATGCAGGCAGGTTTGAGTGCTCGAACCAAGAAACCTGTAGGACACTTTATCTTATCGTTTTCACCCCATGATGCGCTACGTATTAATGACAATCTGTTAGGGCAAATAGTGAACGATTACTTGAAGCGCATGGGATATGACGACAATCAATTTGTTGCATTCCGTCATTTCGACAAAGAACACCCACATGTTCATATCATGGTAAATCGAGTAAACTTTAAAGGCAAATGCACCAAAGACTCACATGAGAAAGATAAGAACATAAAAGTGTGTAAGGAATTGACTGAGCAATATGGCTTATTTATCGCAAGAGGAAAAGAGGCTATCAAAGAAAGAAGACTTCGCTCAATGGATGCCATCCGTTATCAGATGTTGCATCGAGTAAGCGAATCGTTGCAAGTCTCTCGAAGTTGGAAAGAATTTGAGAATGAATTGTCAAAAGCAGGAATCCGTTTGCGCTTCCGATATAATACTAAGACAAACGGTATAGAAGGAATATCTTTCACTCTTGCCAAGGAAAATATCAGCAGCAAGTTGAAACATGACATCTCTTATAGTGGCAAGCAATTGGATTCATCACTCACTCTTGCATGTATTTGCAAGAAGCTTGGCAACCCTATTGCTATTGTCCATGAACAGGCAAGAGACATGTATGACGATGCTCGGCAAGAATGGTACGACACCCATAATGCCTACGAGGTAAGAGATATAGACAGAGTGTTCCCTGATTTCGATTTACGTTTCCCCTGGCAAGCCCAAGCAAGAATGTATGATGCCCCGCAGATGTGTGGCAACGAACAGACTTTGGAACAAGACTTCTTTGATGAATTGTACCAAACAGCAGATGACGTTTCCAATATAGGCAAAGGAGCGATTCAAGTAGGACTCATTTCCCTTGGAGCCATTCTCTTTCCTCCATATCAACCTGCCATATCTGCAGGTGGTGGATGCACGTCTTCTAAACTTGGTTGGGGAGATGATGACAAATACAAGAAAAAATATAGC
The DNA here is from genome assembly GCF_019052365.1 of Leyella stercorea. GTDB lineage: Bacteria > Bacteroidota > Bacteroidia > Bacteroidales > Bacteroidaceae > Prevotella. The sequence continues at coordinate 3,711 of NZ_JAHQUY010000092.1, read as the reverse complement.
AGTAGAAGTCGCAGTTTCGGAAGAGGCAGGCGTTAATCAAACTTATAAACATCAACAATATGGCTAAATCAAACGAACAGTTAGAGGATATACTTGATGACTTGTCTGTCATTAAAAACAATAATGTCGCAACAGAACAGAGACTTGGTAATATCGAAAATCTATTGGCGAAGTTGGCAGCGAAAGAGGAGGTCGCACCAATAACGCCTCTTGCAAGTACCTCAGCAGCTTCCATTCCGTATGACGAGATAAAAAATGCAGTCCATGAAGAAATGGATAGTTATTTTAACGCCATGTCTGATTCTGCAGAACTTTTATCGGATAAGACCCTCAAACGCCTGGGGACTATCTTCATAGAACTGTATGTTGAAGAAATAGAAAAATACTTGGAAAAAGACGAAAAAGAAAGAGAGTGCAAACGCAACGTGTATTTGCAAAAGCGAAAAGCGCAAGGCTTAATGACCATTGAGCAAGTAGCAAAATGGGCTCCACAATATTCGTTAGAAATCCAACGGACAATCCGTTACATCGGCATGAAAATCATTAACGAGGATGAATCTGTAGAAAAAGCACATGCGATTTTGAAGATATGGGGCGATGCTTTGCAAACCATCACAAGTCCTAAACCATCTCCTCCACCAACACTGAAATCGTGGTGGCTCTACAGATGGAACAGATTCAAACAAAGGACTGACAAATGGAGATTGCTCCAATGGTATCTTGTCATTCTTGGCATTATCGCCTGTGTTCTCTTTTCATCTCTATATCAAAATCGGGTTATGGATCTTGACCGAACCAACCGCATCTTCTACAAGAAGATTGTCATGGATGAAAAGAGAAAGAGGAATTATCAAGAGTTGGATTCACTTATCCACTCGGATTCATTCTTCACGACTTATAGGAGCTTAGAACATTGAAACCTTACAAAATAACAAGACAATAGGGTTATCCAAACTGGACAAACCTATCGTCTTGTTGATAAGAACTGATATAACCTTTATAAATCAGCCTTTGTTAATTCGCGTTTTGCTACTTCAATAGCACGAAACTGCAATTCTTTTTCGCCTTCTATGGCATCCAATATTCTGTCTGCCAGCCACAAGGTGAGCAGCTCTTTCTCATCCACATGAAAGTATTCAGCCAGTTGAGGTACTTGGCTTCTCTTCGCTCGCCTATCTCCACGTTCTATCTTACTAAACATTGGAGTATCAATTTCTAAACATGCAGCCACTTGGCGTTGCAGTATTCCTTGTTCGTCTCTAAGAGACCTTATCTTGTTTCCTAATAACATTATAATTCCAATTTTAAATTTGACTTAAACATTTTAGAAAAGAATTATTCAACAACCTTCCATTCGCCTCCATTACGTGAGCCTCCAATGCGAATTATCCTACCGCTTTGTTTTAATTTCTTGATATGATAAGCAACTCCATCTGCTGTTATGCCGCATACGGATGCTATCCCTTTTGCCGTAACCTTAGGATTATTGCTGATTATTTTTAGAATAGTTTCCGTAGTATCGGCAGGAGTTTCCGTAGTTACAGAAGGAGTTTCCGTAGTTGTATCCGTAGTATCAGCAGAAGTTTCCGTAGTTGTTTTCGTAGTATCAACAGGAGTTTCCGTAGTTCTATTAATATTTCCCTCCAGTTTTAGGCAAGTTTCTATTCTATCAGGATTACTCTTTTCTTCAACTGTTGGTATGCTCCAACCATTATCCTTCCATCCTTTTGCAATAACATCAGCGCCAGTTCCTCCTTTCTCACCAATTCCCAAGAATACAAACATCTTTTGGATTACAGGGTTTCTGCATACACTATGTCCTCCTTCATAGTATTCTTCCATGCTGATAAGCATTGTACCAGGATTTGACAAAACAATACGGTCGAAGTATCTGTCAATCACAATATTGCCCCTTACCGTATATGCTGCATGAATCAAACTGTTGGCAAAAGCCTCACGCAAAGCTACGTGAGCTGTGGTTGTATTATTCCTCATCTGATTGTTGTCAAGAATGAAAGGCACAGGCAAAGCGTGTTGCAATAAAGGTAAGACACGAGTGAAAAACTGATAAAGGTTGGCTTCCCATGTCCCATCGGGATATATGCGATTTGTCCAACGTACCTGAAGGTCGTCACTCAAATGCTCACGATAGTCTGGGAAAAACTCTTGGCAGCACTCTGGGTCTGTAATACTGTTAGTCTTGCCAAACATCAGCATGCCAGCAACAGTGAATCCTTCCGTTGATGTGGCTCTATCTTTGCGATAGGCACCTATGATTTCCAAAAACTTTTTGTCATCAAGCTCTGTCCAAGGATGGTTTTCATGCTTAATATCGTACGCACGACGATATTGGTGCAGAGTAGGTATGTCAATGTCATCAAAGGAATAGCCTCTTAAGATTCGGGAGTCTGCAGATGCTCTCATGTTGTTGGCATCCGAGTACATCTGCTTTATTTCATCATCACTACAGAGATAGTCACCCTCATCCCTGCGCTTATAAGTATGTCCAAACGGGGTAAGTGTAAGGTGGATGGGGCGCAAATCATATTGTGCACGAGGAATTCTGAAGGCAAGTAGATATTGCCCTCCGTCAGTCTTTATTTCTTCGATGTCACTCTCTACCAACAATGGAATGTTCACACACGACCTATTGTGTGCGTCATCCCAAAACTGTTTTCTGTATTTTGCTACAAGTTCTTCAGAAAGACCATCTGGTGTGAACTTATGATTTTTTTCTTTCACTCCCAGCACAATCGTTCCACCATTGGTATTGGCCAAGGCTGAGAAAGAACGCCAAAATTCAGCTTTAGGGAAACCACCCGCAGCTGATTTAAATTCCACTTCGGAGTTCTCCTTCAATTGGAGTTTTAAACGTATTTGTTCTGCTATGTTCATATTATTCTGATGTTATGGATAAGATAAAGATTATCGTCTTAAAAATTCTTTAAGAGTTAAGGTAGTTATGCCTAATCCTTTTGCTCTTGCAGCTAACATATTGTCTGATGTGAGGAGTATTGGATTCTCTTCAGAGTGTTTAAGAGCTACTGATAAAATTTTGCAATCTGGATTTTTCCTATCAAAACCATTTGGAAGGAGAGCAACATTGGCATCTTCCATGCAAGAATACTGTTGCGTAAATGCCAATGAAATATTTTTAGCAGCTTTGCTAAGTGCGATTTTGTCAATACCATCTTTTATCTTTAGCTTATCCAATTCTTCAAGAACTGTAGATGGTATTATTATTTTGTACTTCTTACCAATTTTGTTGATAATATCAGGACAATTTACAAAAACATTTGTATCTATAATGTAGATATTTTCTTTTCCATCAACTAACTCCGTTCTTTTCCTTTCATATTTCGATAGGTCTATTTTATCCTTTACAGTTAAGGTGATAGAACCTGATGAAATAGTTCTTGCAAACGATACATAAGAGTCGTCCGAAGCTTTTAATAGATACTTACGAACATCTTCGTTCATATTTTCTTTTAAAAGCAATTTGTCTGCAATAATAATTGTACAATAACGAGCACGAGATGTTGCTACATTAAATAATTCACTTTGCAAAGAATATCTTGTAGATACATTCGGAATAAGAAAAAAACAGTAATCAATAGTAAGACCTTGAACACGATCAACTGTTTCTATCTTTATATTATCAACTAACCTCAACACCTCACCACAACAACATCTCAACACCTCAACACCTCA
>NZ_JAHQUY010000091.1 GCF_019052365.1 Leyella stercorea | reverse complement strand
GAAGTGTCAGCCCTAATTTATTTTGTATGAAAAGTTTTAGCGGACAGCAATAATTATTTTACAATACGAAACAAGTTTAAGTTAATTTTTTATACTTACAGACTTGTTAAATTTGCACATTTTAACAATTACAACAATATAATGCTCATAAATGTCCGCATTTGCCATTTACACACAGAACAAGCACTTATATGCCTTTAAAAAAACAAAAAGGTTGAAAACGCAACATATTATACAATATTGCGTTTTCAACCTTATTATATATATCAGACAGAAAACCGGTCTGACTATACTATTCTGACTTACCGAATTACTCGATAACAACGAGCGGAGAGTCCTCAAGCACGCTCTCGCCAGTCTTCACGCAGATAGCAGTAACCTTTCCGTCCTTCTCAGCTTCGAGGTTGTTAGCCATCTTCATAGCTTCGAGCACTACCACTACATCGCCAGCCTTCACCTCGTCGCCTACAGCAACCTTGATTTCGGTTACGACGCCCGGCAGCGGAGCCTTGAGCGCGTTGGCTGTGTTCACATTAGCAGCGCTTGCTGTCTCGCCTTCCTCTGCCTCAGCAGCCGGCTGACCGAGCACTACCTTCTTCTTCTCAGGCTCAGCCTCCTGCTCCATCTCGACCTTGAAAGCCTCACCGTTGACTGTTACGTCGGCGATGTTGCCCTCTACGTCCTCAATCTGCACCTTGTACTCTTTGCCGTCGATTGTATATTTAAATTCTTTCATTTCTTTTTATGGTTTTGCTGTTAAACTTAAGAACTTGGCGTTCCACATAGTCTGACGCGGCTGTATGGTGATGAAGCCCGGTTCTTTATCGTGTACGTTGTTGCCCTGATACTCGTATAGAGCCATGGCAATGGCAGCATATATATTCTTGTCCATACTTTGTAACCTGTTTACTTGTATAACCTTGTCTACTTGTTTTACTCGTCTACTTGTAAAACAAATTACATCGGCATACAACCATGCTTCTTAGCCGGCAACTGCTGACGCTTTGTAGCGAGCTGTGCCAGACCGCGGCAGATGCGGAAGCGTGTGTTGCGCGGTTCGATTACGTCGTCGATGTAGCCGTAAGAAGCAGCCTCGTACGGGTTGGCGAACTTCTCTGTGTACTCGTTTTCCTTCTCTGCGAGGAATGCCTTAACGTCTTCGCCAGCCTCCTTCTTAGCCTTAGCTTCCTTGCCGCAGAGGATTGCAACGGCACCGCTTGCACCCATAACCGCAATCTCTGAAGACGGCCATGCGAAGTTGAGGTCTGAACGCAGCTGCTTGCAGCCCATAACGATGTGCGAACCGCCGTAGCTCTTGCGCAGAGTGATTGTAATCTTAGGAACGGTAGCCTCGCCGTAAGCGTAGAGCAGCTGTGCTCCGTGCTGGATAACGGCGTTGTACTCCTGACCTGTACCCGGCAGGAAGCCCGGCACGTCGACGAGCGACACGATAGGAATGTTGAATGCGTCGCAGAAGCGCACGAAGCGTGCAGCCTTGCGGCTTGCGTTAACGTCGAGAACGCCTGCGTATGCAGCCGGCTGGTTGGCTACGATACCAACGCTCTGACCATTGAAGCGTGCGAAACCGATGATGATGTTCTTAGCGAACTTAGGCTGTATCTCGAAGAACTCGCCGTTATCGGTGATTGCGCCGATAACCTTGTACATATCGTAAGCCTTGTTCGGGTCGTCGGGGATAATCTCGTTGAGAGAGTCCTCCATACGGTTGATCGGGTCGTTGCACTCTACGCGCGGAGCCTCTTCAGTGTTGTTGCTCGGGATGAACGAGAGCAGGCTCTTAATCATCTCGATAGCCTCTTCCTCTGTCTTTGCAGCGAAGTGTGTCACACCGCTCTTTGTAGCATGAACCGATGCACCGCCGAGGTGCTCAGCGTCGATGTCCTCGCCCGTTACGGTCTTTACAACCTTCGGACCGGTGAGGAACATGTATGAAGTCTGCTCCTTCATGATGATGAAGTCGGTGAGAGCCGGCGAGTAAACCGCACCGCCTGCGCACGGACCCATGATAGCAGAGATCTGCGGGATGACGCCCGAAGCGAGGATGTTGCGCTCGAAGATCTCGCCGTAGCCAGCGAGAGCGCAGATGCCTTCCTGAATACGAGCACCGCCCGAGTCGTTCATGCAGATAACCGGTGCGCCCATAGTCATAGCCATGTCCATCACCTTGCAAATCTTCTGCGCCATTGTCTCAGAGAGCGAACCGCCGTTGACGGTGAAGTCCTGAGCATATACGTAAACCAAACGGCCGCCTATTGTAGCGCTACCAGCTACGACACCGTCGCCATAGTAGTGCTTCTTCTCCATACCGAAGTTAGTACAACGATGCTTCTTGAACATGTCGTACTCCTCAAACGAGCCTTCGTCGACGAGCATCTCGATGCGCTCGCGTGCTGTGTATTTGCCGCGTGCGTGCTGCTTCTCAATGGCTTTTTCGCCGCCACCGAGACGAGCCTGTTCGCGCTTAGCGACCAGTTCCTTGATTTTTTCTACTTGTTTGCTCATAATTTTATTTTGCTATTTCTTTGTTCTTTCTTTAATATAAAAATTTGCGTATATTCTAATCCAGTGTGCAAAATTACTAAAAAAAGAACAAAGAAGGCTATATCATTGATATAAATTTTGTTACTACGTCTATTTCATGCTGTCGTCTACGAACGAGAAGGGCAGCAAGTCTTTAGCCGACTGCAGGCTATAGACGCCTTTCTTGCCGTATAGCAGCACGCGTATGGGCTGCTTGTAGCGGTCTTCTACGCCGAGTATCACCTGGCGGCATGCTCCACAGGGGCTTACCGGCTCGTCGAGCAGTCCGTTTGCGTTGCGCGCTACGATGGCGAGTGTCGAAACGGGCTGGTCTGGATAGTTTGCCTGTGCGGCGAAGAGGGCTGTACGCTCGGCGCACAGACTTGAGGGGAAGGCTGCGTTCTCCTGGTTTGCGCCAGTCACGATGATGCCGTTGGCGAGGCGCAGCGCGGCTCCTACGTAGAAGTTGCTGTACGGGGCGTATGCGCCGTGAGTTGCTTTCAGCGCACGGTCTACAAGTTCGCGGTCAGCAGTGTCGAGTTCGTCGAGCTGATAGTGCTCAACGCGGATGTGAATGTCAATTTCTTTCATAGTTTAAAGGTGGTGAGATGGTGAGGTGGTGAGATTTGTTGGTGAGATGGTGAGGTGATGATGGGGTGATGGGGTGAGATGGTGAGAACACTTACTCCTGCGGATTCGGTTCTTCGGTCTTTTCCTCCTTGAATTCGTATGCTCCGACGTCGGGTCGCTCGTCGCGCGGCATGGCGTTGCGGTCGGTCTTTGTAGCCGTAGCCGGGTCGGCGCGGTCGATAGCTACCGATGTCTTGGCGAGTCGGAAGTCGTAGTCCTGCTGGTCGCCGTCCACCTTCTTGAAGTGGTTGGTGCATACCGAGTCGGCGTTCTCCTTCTCCTCGAACACCACGTTCACGAAGTGCGGCTTTTCTTCCTCCTTCGTCACCTCAGGTGTGCGTATCACGCAGTTCTCAAACTGATAGTTGAAGGCGTTAGGCTCTGCGGCATCCTCGCTCGCAGCGTCCTTCACGGGCTTTCCGCCCATCATCTCGTCGGCGCTGTAGCCCGTGATGAGCGTGTTGCGACAGACGAACTGCTGCAGCGGGTGCTTCAGAGCAGAGAAGCTGAGCGCACTGGCGCGGTTTGAGTCGAACGGATAGAACTGTGCCAGCGTGCAGTTGTTCACCAGCACGTCGCCGCCTTCCACGCCCAAGCAGTTGTTGAGCGCATTCGACAGCTGCGAGTTCTCCACCGTCACCTTCGAGTTCTCTACGTATAGCGCGTGTCCCTGACAGTTGTGTATGGTAGAGTTGGCTACGGCGAGCGTCTGCCGAGCCACATCCGACGAGTCGACACGCACGCCGTTGAACGCACTGTGCAAGTCGGTGAACTCCATCCGGTTGTCGTACGACTTCTCCATGAAGTGTACGCCGTTCCACAGTCCGCTCATGCGGTCGTAAGGCAGATAGTCGAACATATAGTCGAGTCGGTCGCCGCGCAGCGTTACGGGCTGTTCGGCTGTGCCCTTGCATACGAGTCGTCCCTTCACGTCGATGCCCGCTCCGTCGTGGAAGAAGAGCGTAGCGCCCGGCGCTATGGTGAGCGTAGCGCCCTCCTCTACGGTCATCGGTCCGTAGACTACGAGCGGTTTGCCGGCTGTTATAGTGTAGTCGGTCGTGATGGTCTTGTTGCGTGCGAAGTCGGCGTCCCACGACCATGCGTTGAGCACCACCTTCTGCTCCACTCCACTCTCGAGTGCGAACACGAGGCAGTCGTTCAGCTCCTTCGGTGCGTCACCGTGATTCACGGCTGTGGTCACTTCCACGAACACACGTATGCTGTCCTTGTTGCGCACCTCTATGTCGTTCGCCTTATAGCCCTGTTCCGGACTCAGATACACGCCGTCTACATTCACGCGGAATCCGTTCTGGTTGCCACCTTCGAGGCGCACCGACGTGCAGCGCAGCCCCTTACCCGAGCGGTTGCTCACCCAGAAGTCGCGCGTCGACGACGGCACGGTAGAGAACACGGTGTCAATGCGCACCGTGTCGGTAGAGAACGTGAGCATGTTGTTCGGCGATGTTGTGAAATCGTCGATATCGTCGCATGCGCTTAAGCCAAACACGCCCAGCACACACATTATTATATATATATGAATATGTTTCATCGTAATACTTATAACGCAGAAACTGCGGTTTTATTGTATCATTACAATCAATTGCTATTGTTTAAGCGCCTTCAAGAAAGATCTTGCTCCGTATAACGGCACATTTGTCAACCTGCCTTCTTCACGATAATCGCTCATTGAGAAACGCAGACCATGCATATCGGGGTTTTCGGAAAGCGTTGTCTTGAGCGACTTCGACTGTAGGTTTTCTTCTGCTTTCACCTCTACTGGACAAACCGCAGTGTTTGCCTGAACAACAAAGTCGAGTTCGAGCTGACTGTTGTCCTTGCTGTAATAGAACACTGGCAGATCTGACAACGACTTCATCTGCGAGCAAACGAAATTCTCCGTGAAATCGCCCTTGCCGCTATTGTCTGTGCTTGGCAGAAGAAGCATGGCAGGCGGAGTAAGACTCATCGCTCCAAGCAGTCCGCAATCGAGCATAAACAGCTTGAACGCAGAGTCGTCCATTATAAATCTTTCCATAACTATTGCTGTCCGGTAAAACTGATAATGTAGTCAAAGACGGGCTGAAAGCCCAACAATCACATAGCCCAGGGCAGCGCCCTGGGTAAACATTATACCCCACATCTACATTCGCCCTGAAAGGGCAAAAGCCTAATTATTAAGGTGTTGCCCTTACAGGGCGCACTACTCAATATATACACTCAATACCCAGGGCGCTGCCCTGGGCTATGTGATTATTGGGCTTTCAGCCCGCATAGTATATAGACAAGCTCCTTTTGTAAATATAGCAATAAAATACTGAACAACAAAACAATAAAAGGGTGAATAATTGTTTACCGAACAGCAATATTCCATAACAAATTGTCATTTGTCTTACACGATGCAAAGATACTGATAATCAGCGACAAAAACAAGTATTTTACATTTTTATGAGGGACTTTCCGCCGAATCACTACACTTTTATGAGGGACTTTCCGCCGAATCACTACACTTTTATGAGGGACTTTTCGCCATTTCACTACATTTTCATGAGGGACTTTTCGCATAATGATGCGGTGAAAGCTACAGACACAAAAAACGGTTGCACGTGCCCGAAGGCTCATGCAACCGCTTCTTATATTTCGTTTTATTACTATTGTCTGAGCAAGCTCACTTTTATTTAGTGAGGTTGATCTTGTTGTTTACATTTACAGCCTCTGCAACGGCTGCACAACAAATTGCGAAGATAAATCCGAAAATCATCATAATCTTAATCCTTTCTTTAATTTTTTAATTGTTATCCTTACTTGTGTTTTTCTGTGTTTCCCATCTTTACCTCTTTTCATAACCTTGCCCGAAGGCAGTCAGTTACTTCTTGAGGCTGATTTTGTTGTTGACCTTTACCAGTTCAGCTATCGCTGCACAACAAATCGCAAAAATAAAACTGAAAATAACCATAATGTTACCCTTTCTTTAATTTTTACTTTGTTATCCCTAATTACCTATTCTCTTTTCTTGCCTTGCGGCAAACGTCAGCCACGCTTCCAGCGTAACCTCGTTCGTTATTTACTGATGCAAAGTTAATGCCTTTTGTGTTCGCACACAAGTATAACATCAATTATTTTCCTGCTTGTCTTATATTTTTGATGTTAGTCAAGTAGTTGTCGTAAATTTGCATTTCTGCGACAGATTTGCAATATGTTTGTAGCAAGAAATGGCAGAGTTAGTAGTGAAGAAGTGGCAGTTGGGCAGGGTTTTGACTGCCAAAGAACACGGAAAAGCCGCATTTTACGTATCCAAAGCCGCATTCTACGTATCCAAACCCACGTTTTACGTATCCAAAGCCACAAGCAAGCGCATTACCGCGCACAGGTAACACGATTACCGCGGTGCAAAAACAATATTACCGCAGCGCGGAAATGAAGTGCCCACGCTGCGGTAACTGGATAGTCTGCCTTTTTATAATTATAAATCGTGTTACTTTATTATATACAGCCTATCACTTTATGCGATACATTCTGAACGTCTTTGCCGGCAACTTGTCGCTGAGCACCGTGCCGCCCTTGCGACTCTGGCACGAAGCAGCCGACTCTACGGGGCGTACGGCGTCTGGGCGGTCGAGAGTGTTCTCGGCGTCCATGTCGTCGCTGTGCAGGGTTGTGAGCGTTGCCGAGTGCGAACCGCGCAGTCCGTTGAGGTTGAGCGTCAGGTCGTGCGCCTCGTCCGACGTGTTGACTACCTTGACGACGATTTCGCCCTTCTGTCGGTCAACGACCGCACTGGCGAAGAGTCCGTCCTGCCCCTCCTGTCCTGCCACCGGCTTGCCGTTCATCGTGAGCGGCAGCACGTTGGTGCCCTTGTTGCAGGCGTACATCTGCTGCACATAATAGCTTGTGCTCTTGAACATGCACGTGTTGTCGAACCATATCAGGTCGGGGCGCCACTGCCATCCGTCTACGTGCGCGAAGAGCGGAGCGTAGGTAGCCATCTCCACAATGTCGGCGTTGCGCTCGATGTCGGTCATGAAGGCAGCCTCGTAGAGCGATGTCTCGAAGTGGTTCCACTTCTTGCCCTTTCCGTGGCATGCATACTCGCCGGCGAACACCTTCGGGCCCTTGCGGTCGTAGCCCTCGTAGCGCAGTCCGTGTGACAGGAACCACTGCTCGTTGCGGTAGAAATGCTCGTCGACGAGGTCGGCCTTCATCTCCCTCATGGCTTTCCATCCCTTTTCGAACATCTCGCCCTCGGAGTCGGGGCCCGATGTGCCGATGAGGCGTATCTTAGGATACTTGGCGCGTATGGCTTTCACGAACGGGCGCAGACGCTCGTAGTAGAGGGTGTTCCACTGCTCGTTGCCCACAGCCAGATACTTCAGATTGAACGGCGCCGGGTGGCCCATCTCGGCACGCTTTCTACCCCATGTGGTGCAGGTGTCGCCGTTGGCAAACTCGATGAGGTCGAGACAGTCCTGTATGTACGGCTGCAGCGAGTCGACGGGCACATGAGCCTTCGGGTTGTTCCAGTTCTGAAACTGGCACGCCATGCCCACGTTGAGCACGGGCAGCGGCTCGGCGCCGATGTCCTCGGCAAGCTGGAAATACTCGAAGAAGCCGAGTCCGTAGCTCTGATAGTAGTCGGGGAAGAGGCGGTGATGGAATGTCGACTGCCAGCGGTTGTTGTTCAACGGGCGGTTCTCGACGGGTCCGATGGTGTTCTTCCACTGGTAGCGGTGCTTCAGCGATTCGCCCTCGACGATGCAGCCGCCGGGGAAGCGCAGCACGCCGGGGTGCATGTCGTAGAGCGCCTGAGCGAGGTCGCGGCGCATGCCGTTCTCGCGGTTCTTGAACGTGTTGACGGGGAAAAGGCTCACGTGCTCGAGAGCCACGCTGCGTGTGCCGCTGAGCAGCACGCGCAGACAGCCCTTCTGTGCGGTCTTGCCGGGCGTGAGCACAGCTTCGTACTTCTTCCACTCGCTGCCGCTCACCTTTATCTGCGCCTTGGCGCGCTCCTGCGTTTCGTCCTGCGTGCTCTGGTCGGCAAGCGAGACGTCGATTGTAGCGTCGCCGTCCAGCGCTCTTGCCCATACCGTGAAGCGGTAAGGCTCGTCTTTGACGAATCCGATGCCGAAGTAGCCCTCGTTCTGCAGACCCGTAGCGCACTCCTTATGCCCCGTGAAGCCGAGCACTACGTAGTGGGGGCAGCGCTCGAAGGGTCCGTCCGCCTTCACCTCCACGTTGCCGAACGCCTGCCATCCGAGCAGCGCCTGCGGAAACTCGAACGAACGGTTCTTTACAAGCTCGCCGTACAGTCCGCCGTCGGCAGCAAAGTTGATGTCCTCGAAGAAGATGCCGTACATGGTGGGACTTACCGCTGCGCCAGCCTTACGGGTGTTGATGTCGAGCGTGTGCGTCTCGGCGAAGGCGCCGAATACCGAAGATGCAGCCAGCATGCACGAAAGGATATATCTGTTTCTCATTTGTCCTGTTAAGATTTTTTATCCTCGATTTTTTGCTTGGGTAAATCTGTTTTTATTAAACCA
>NZ_JAHQUY010000090.1 GCF_019052365.1 Leyella stercorea | reverse complement strand
ACGACAAGCCCATTGGCAGAATTAAGTATGCACTAAATTAATTCCGCCAACAGGTAAAAACATTCTCTAAATTCGCAATTGAAAAACTAATTCTTTTCAAAAGAAGAGGTTTATCACAGATACAAACAGCATTTGCTATTGAAGCAAACTGACGACACAGACAAGATGACGACGCAAACAGACGAAAAGAGAAACCAAGATGATGCAAACTGACGAAAACGATAAATTTCAAACCGACGCAATCAACGACGCAAACTGACGAAAATACAAAAACGAAACCGGAGCGGCTTTCGCTACAGATAGCCTTCCACACAAAACCCAAAATCAAAAACCAAACCCCAAAAGGAGTTACTGGCACACGACGGAGAAATTGTATTCTCTCGAAACCGCCTACTTGAGGGGAACCCTTACAAACTGAATAACTAAAAAGGAGTAGTCTTTCCAAACCAACCGACAGACATTCCAACATATATAAACTAAACAACAAAAAGGAGTTGCTTATGAAACGACTTGTATTTGCACTATTAATACTGTTCTGCGGCAACGATATGTCAGCCCAGACATATACAAAGGAAGTCTGCGTAAGATTCCCGGTGGCATCAAGCGTGCTCAATCCTAACTTCGGTGATAACGCAGCAAGTCTCGCAGAAATAGTCAAGTTCCTTACTGACGTGCAGAAAGACAGCACCTTGGAGCTGACCAGTGTGAAATTCTGCGGCTCGGCATCGCCCGAAGGTGGACCTCTTCTCAACCAGCGCCTCACCGAAAGACGCTGCGCCAACATGGAGCGCTACGTTCGCGAGCGAGTGCAGCTGCCCGACGCAATAGTGTCGAAGTGCGAGTGCTCGGAGATGTGGCAGAAGCTGGCTTACTTCGTAGAGAAGTCGGACATGCCGTACAGAGACGAGGTGTTGCACCAGATACGCGAGACCGATGAGTTCACATACAACTCGAAGGGAGTATTGGTAGACAGCCGCAAGAAGCGCCTCATGGACCTCAACTACGGACGCACATGGAACTACATGCTGCGCGAGTTCTTCCCCGCAGTGCGCAACGCCAGCCTCATATCTGTCTACATCGAGCAGAAGCCAACCGTGGTAGACAACCAAAAGGCAGAAGTGATTGTTCCGGAAGAGCCCGTAATACAGGAGCCGCAAGTAGAGGAGCCCGCACCTGAGCCTGAGCGCCGCAACGCCTACCTCGCCATCAAGACCAACATGCTCTACGACGCGCTCGCCGTACCGAACATAGGCATGGAGTTCTCGCTCGGAAAGCGCTGGTCGATAGCAGCCGACTGGATGTACGCATGGTGGAACAACAACCATCACCACAACTACTGGCGCATCTACGGCGGAGGCATCTCGCTGCGCAAGTGGTTCGGCAAGGCATCGAAGGTGAAGCCGTTGCAGGGACACCACCTCGGCATCAACGCACAGGCGTTCACCTATGACTTCGAGCTCGGCGGAAAGGGATACATGGCAGGCATACCCGGCGGAACACTTTTGGACCGCACAAGCTACGCGGTAGGAGCCGAATACGGCTACTCGCTGCCGATAGCAAAGCGCCTGAACATCGACTTCAGTGTTGTGGCAGGATATATGGGCGGACGCTACTACGAGTACGAGCCGCTGGACGGACACTACGTGTGGAAAGCCACGAAGAACCGCCACTGGATAGGCCCTACAAAGGCTGAGGTGTCGCTCGTATGGCTCTTGGGACATGGAAACTACAACAATAAGAAGAAAGGAGGCGACAAATGATTAAGGTCATATTTAAACGCAATGTTACGAGAATCGCAACGGCGTTTGCTCTGGTTGCCATGACAGCATTGTCATCTTGCGAGCACAAGGATTTGTGTTTCGACCACGACTCTCATTCTCCTAAGTACAAGTTCCGTGTAGAGGCAACATATCAGCAGGAGTGGGAGATACGCAGCGACGGAAGCACCGACTGGAAGAACTTCTCTGCATGGGTCGACACCTATGGTATGCAATACGACGACCTCAGACCGCTCATACCCGCAGGTCTCCGAATGCACGACTTCCCGGCTCTCGGACCGAGCGACATGATCAACATGCCAGCTCAGGGCGACGTAGTAGGTCTCCGACCGGGCAAGCATCAGCTGCTGTTCTACAACAACGACACCGAGTATATCGTGTTCGACGACATGTACTCGTACGCAGCAGCAAAGGCTACAACCCGAACACGCACACGAGCTTCGTTCCTCGGCAATCCGTTCCAGAAACAGACCGACGCCAAGGAGCCTACGGTGGCAATGCCCGACATGCTCTACGGCAACTTCAACGAGGAGTACACATCGGAGCGCACGGTGGAGGAGACGGTGATGCCAGTCACGATGCACCCGCTCGTGTTCAAGTATCTCGTTCGCTACGAGTTCAGCAAGGGTCTGCAATACGTAGGACTGGTGCGCGGAGCACTCTCCGGAATGGCGTCAGCCGTATACCTCAACAGCGGCAGAACATCAGCCGAGGCAGCAACGCTGCTTTACGACTGCACGCTGCAGCAATGGGGAGCACAGGCTATAGTTACATCGTTCGGAGTGCCCGACTATCCTAACGGCTACTACACTTCTACACGAGCACCGCGCAGCCACGCGCTCAACCTCGAGGTGCGACTGAAGAACGGCATCATAAAGAACTTCTACTTCGACGTGAGCGACCAGATTGCAAAGCAACCGCAAGGCGGCGTAATCGTAGTGAAGGGCATCGAGATCTCTGACGAGGACGGCAAGCACGGCGGATCGGGCTTCGACGTAAACGTAGACGGATGGGGCGAGTTCGAGGACGTAGACATGCCGCTCAAGTAGCGCTACGCAACTCAAGTAGAAACTGTACACGGTTTACAACTAAACTTTTCATATAACTCTATTTACTAAATTAAACTACATCATTATGAAGAAGAATCTATTTTTAATCGGTTTGGCAGCAATCGGTATGTTGTTCACATCATGTAGCAACGACGAGACAGTAGAGAAAGCTAAGAATCAGAACGGCATTCAGTTCAAGAGCTTTGTAAATAACAGCACACGTGCGACAGACTTGACAACCGCTAACCTCACCGACTTCCAGGTTTGGGGTATTATGAAGAAGGACAACCAGATTGGCAAGCCGTTCGTTGGCACACAGGTTAACAAGGCTGGCGGCGCATGGTCTTATGGCACACCAGTTTACTGGGAGAAGGGCTATCAGTATAGCTTCGTAGCTGTGGCTCCGGCTGGTGCATTCGAGATGGAAACAGCTCCTGCCGACTACCAGGACTACGGCAAGGTTAAGTTCAACAACGGTAGAGGCGATACAGACCTTCTCTGGGCTACCAATAACAAGGGTCTCGTGACATGGGATGGCGATGTATGTCCGGCTGCTGTCGATCTGACATTCAACCACATGCTCTCACGCGTTCGCTTCAACTTCGTGAACGCTATGGACGACGGCTCTTTGCTCACCGTTAAGGACGTGCAGATCACAAACGCTTGCACAGAGGGCTCTGTACAGCTCATTGCTGACAATGCAGGTTTGGCATGGGCAGCTTCAGGCAACGCAGCCCTTCTGTTTGACAACGCAGCAGAAACAGGTTTCGCTCAGAACGCAGCTTGCACAACAGGTCACAAGTACATGATTCCGACAACTAAGGCTTATAATGTAACATTCAAAGTAGAGCGTGCACACAACGGCGTTGTTGACACCTACGAGCACTCTGTTAACCTCACAGAGATGCAGATGGAGTCTGGCAAGAGCTACCAGTTCAAGGCTGAGTTCACAGCACAGAACATCAATCCTGAAGGCGCACTCTGCCCGATCGTATTCGAACCTACTGTTAACGAGTGGGACGCTTGGGGCGACGCAATCGACATGAACATGTAATCGTAGAAAACAACTAACACACGATGCGTCGAAAAGACACATCTGTGAACATCTAACACATCAGGTGTGGGGGGAACGCACAGTTCCCCCTTACACCCGCTCTTTTTTCTTAAAACCAATTAACCCATTTAATACGAACGAATATGAAAGGAATAAATATATTAAACATGACAGCAGGCATGGCTGCTGTGCTCCTGTCGGTGACACTCTTTTCATGCAGCAGCGATGTGCCGTACGAACACACTGATTACAGCACAACAGACAATATCTGCTTCGGTATTTCTGATTCTGGCAACGGCACACGCGCCGCAGCCGCAAACGAAGCGATAACCACCGACCGTTATGTGCTACGCTCATCAGAATCGAGCGACACCCTCTGCGTGCGTGCTGTCGTAAGCGACGGAATAGGCAAAGCCGCTGCCAAGCATGCCACACGTGCTTCCATGCAGACCACGATGTACGACCAGTTCAACGTCGTAGCGCAGTTGAAGAAGTCTGACGGTAACATTGCTCCACGATACTACATGAACGAGGTAGCCACCAAGCAGGGCGTTGTTTGGCAACCCTCTTCGTCGATATACTACTGGCCCGACAACGGATCGCTCCGCTTCCTTGCATGGGCTCCTTTAGATGCAGAGCTTGACGAATCGCCGGTCAAGCCTTCAGAAGACGTAAACAAGACAACCATAAAGTACACCGTTCCGGCAGAACTCTCAAAGCAGCGCGACCTCGTAGCGGCTGCCACCGGCTACAACGCAAGTCCTGCGGGCGGAGTATGCGCTCCGGTATCGCTGCAGTTCAAGCATCTCTGCACAGCCGTTGTCGTGAAGACCGGCGCAACGATGGCGCCCGGCACGATAAAGAGCGTAACCGTTACCAACGTGCGCAACTCTGGAACGTACGACATGCTGAGATCCGCATGGACACTCAACGACGCAACGACCAGCTACACCGTTTCGCCCAACATGGCTACAGGCAGCACCACAGCCGAAGGCACTAAGCTCAACGCCGACGACGCTACATTCATGCTGCTGCCGCAGACATTGGGTGCTGACAGCAAACTCGAAGTGATGTTCCACGACAACATCTCTGGCCGCGACCGCCTGCTCACAGCTTCTCTGAACGGCGCCGAATGGCCGATGGGCAAGACCGTTACCTATCGCCTCTCGATAACTCCAGAGTATGAACTTGAGTTCACATCAGAGCCGCAGGTGCAGGATGCTCACTATGTGATCTATCCTATAAAGATAAAGGTAGATCCTGGTTTGAGTGGTGGTTGGAGATTGAAGTCAACATCGCCAAAGGTGACTCTTTGCAAGGAGTTAACAGAACTTACATCGCTTGGCTACTGGATTGAAGAAGACCGTGGTACACAGGCTATAGAAGGTACTGAAACAGGTGAAATCACTGTATATGCTTTCATTGAAGAAAATGTAACTAATGCAGAACGTGACCTCGTGCTCGAGTTGAGTCCGAAGGGAATACCTTCAGCTACACCAGCTAAGTTCACAATTAGACAGTTGTGTCCGAGTTGGAATACCGACGGATTGGGTTGCGAGCGCTTTGAAGATGGAAAGTATCCATGGGGCTTCTTGTGGGATAGCTCTATGAAAATCACCTATGATATGAGGGATGCTGGTGGTCATGGCTTCTGGGGTCCGTTAAGAAGATGGATTATGAAGATTCAGATTAAGTATTATGGTGATAAGTATAAAGACTACATTACCTATACTCAATATTGGCTTCAATTAGAAACTGTTACTATCGACTTTAGTAAAGTACCTAATCTTGATGTAGCAGACAATCCTGACGATGGAAATCTGAATACATGGGAATTGTATAATTTCAATGGTATTAGTGATGTAACAGGACTTATGACTCAGTTGGAAGCGTGGGGTGGAAAACCTGATAAACATTTAGCGCAAAATCCAGCAGAATATGCCGCTCGATTGTGTACAATGAAGAATAAGTTTAATAAGGAATTGCTTGAAACAGATGCTGCTGGTAACAAGACATATCGTCCAGTGCTTAAGCGAGAAAACCTTGTGTGGTATCTACCTGCTAAGAACGAATTCTCTATGGTTGTAGATAATGAATATCCTTTGACTGGAGATTATTGGACGTCAACAGCTTCTGAGGTTGCACATGATAACGAGAATTCGTATAAATACTTGTATGGTTCTGGTGCATCTCTCCAAAAGCGTACAACGTTGCTCAACGTACGTGCAGTGCGCAAGCGTCCATAAGCTGCGCCGGCACTCATAAAAATGGTACTTTTTATATTATTTGCATAACTCTTTTCATACTGCGATTAGAATGATCCGTGAGGCTAATTCTAACCGCAGTTTGTTTTTTGTTATATAAACCAAGTACGTGAAAAAATCTGCCATATCTTCCAGTTTCGCCGTAACGCACACAGGATAAGCGCAATAAGGGCTGGAAGATAAACCGCTGGACGCGATATCTACCAGCCTATCTACCAGCCCGAACCAATCATCTGCCAGCAGTATAACACTTTTGATGAAGCCATAAAACACTTTTGATGCAGCCGTATAATGCTCTTGACGCAGCCTATCAAATTGCGTGTCTGGAGCAAAAACATGGCGTTTGTTTTTGCGGTTTGCGCGTTTTGTACTAATTTTGCACGCTCAAAACGCCCCTATCATCATTAACAATTTATATTTTTTATGTTCAAAAACAATTTCAACGCACGCCCTGGAGCCTTGCATTTCAAGCACTTCACGCACCGCAGCTATGCTCTTTTCAGCTGCTTGGGTCGCGAGGTGCTCATCTGCACGCTCAGTGTGGCTACGCTCACCAACGCCAAGGCAGAGGGCATCAGCACCAAGCCGGTAGCGTCGGCTCTGGCTCTCGACTCGCTGAGCCGCGAGGAGGTGAAGCTCGACGAGGTGCTCGTAACGGGTTCGCGTGCTCCGCTCACTGCATTGCAGTCGGCAAAGATTGTGGCTGTCATTTCGCGCGACGACATTCAGCGTGCGGAGGCAGCGAGTGTCAACGACATTTTAAAGTTAGTCCCGGGCGTGGATGTCCGTCAGCGCGGGGGCTTTGGTGTACAGACGGACATCTCCATCAACGGCGGCACGTTCGACCAGATTACCATTCTATTGAATGGCATGAATATTTCGAGTGCACAGACGGGTCACAACGCTGCCGATTTCCCAGTTTCGCTTTCCGACATTGAGCGCATCGAGGTTCTCGAGGGTGCTTCGGCACGTGTGTTCGGTTCGTCGGCGTTCAGCGGCGCCATCAATATCGTTACGCGCCAGGATGCCGAGAGCAATGTGTCGGTGGCTGCCGAGGGCGGATCGTTCGGCACGTTCGGCGGCGACGCGAGCGTGAACCTTGCTACGGGTGCGGTGCGCCAGAAGCTGAGCGGAGGCTACACGCAGAGCGACGGAGGCACGGAGAACAGCGACTTCCGCCGTCGTCGTGCCTACTACATGGGCCGTTGGGAGTCGCGCTACGTAGACCTGCAGTGGCAGGGCGGATTCTCGTCGCAGGACTTCGGTGCGTCTACGTTCTACAGTGCGAAGTACAATAATCAGTTTGAGGCTACACGACGTTTCCTGGCGTCGGCACAGGCGGAGATAAAGCCGTGGGCTGACGACCGTTTCGTGCTCACGCCGATGGTCTACTGGCATAAGGATGTAGACCACTACCAGCTCATAAAGGGCAAGGAGGGCGCTGCTGCCGGCGAGAACTATCACCGTCTCGACACCTACGGCGGTTCGCTCAACGCTCATGCTACGTGGCTGCTCGGCAAGACGGCGGCTGGCGTCGACGTGCGCCGCGAGCATATCCTGAGTACGGCGTACGGCGATGTGCAGCAGGAGGACAAATGGGTGTCTATCAGCGGCACCGACCGCAAGTACAACCGCCTCGGCGAGCGCACCAATACGAGTCTCTTCCTCGAGCATAACGTCATCGTGGGCGGCTTCACGCTGTCGGCTGGCTTGCTCGCCAACCGCAACACGGCGCTCGACGGCAAGTTCCGCCTCTACCCGGGTGTGGACGTGAGCTACCGCCCGAACGACGAGTGGAAGGTGTATGCTTCGTGGAACCGCGCGCTGCGCGTGCCTACGTACACCGACCTGTATACGAACAATGCGGTGCAGCAGGGAGACATTGCGCTGCGTCCGGAGAAGAACGAGGCGTTCAAGGTGGGCGCACGCTACCGCACGCACGGCTTCGAGGCGCTGCTGAGCGGCTTCTACTCGAAGGGTACGGACATCATCGACTGGGTGTATCCTACGGCTGAGAGCAAGAAGTATCAGGCTATGAACATCGGCAAGCTCGACAATATGGGCTACTCCGTAGATGCTGCGCTGCATCTGCAGGAGCTGCTGCCTGAGTTCTTCATCACGCGCATAAAGGCGGGCTATGCGTTCATCCATCAGAAACATTCTACCGACGGCGACGTCTACGGTTCGCTCTACGCGCTGGAGTATCTGCGCCACAAGGCTACGCTGCAGGTTGACCATCGCATCTGGCGACAGCTCACGGCGTCGTGGGCGCTGCGCTGGCAGGAGCGCATGAACGGTTATCATCCGTATACGAAGGTGGATGTGCGTCTGCAGTGGACTGCGCCTACATACAATATATATGTAAAGGCCGACAACATCACCAACCACCATTACTATGACCTGGGCAACGTCAGACAGCCTGGCATCTGGGTTATGGCTGGTGCGAGTGTGAAACTGAAGTTCTAAAGTGCTGACCGAATTCTAAAATGCAGACCGGGGCGTGGTAATGGCTTTACCGCATACATGTAATGCCATTACCGCGCCCCGGTTATATCGTTACCGCACCGCTGTAACGTTGTGCCCAGCTTGCGGTAACACTCGCTTTTCTAAAGTTTGTTATTGCTACCCCAATTCGGGATAAAATAGCGATTAGTTGCATGTGAAGACAGATACACGA
>NZ_JAHQUY010000089.1 GCF_019052365.1 Leyella stercorea | reverse complement strand
CGAGAAACAAAACGGAAACAAGAAACAGTCTTTTATGTCTTTTTAAGAGTGAGTTTGGCAAACATCGGAAAATTCAAATTATCGCTTAAAGCATTGATACTTAGTGCATTTGCTTTCATTTGCTTTCTTGTCTTTTCAAACGCATTTCGGAGGACTAAGATATTTTTCACGTCCTGTTCCTCGTTGTTCATGGCGATGTAAACGCTTATGGCTCCGACAATTGCAACGACACCTGCAATGGCATAGCAGAGCTTCACCACGATAGGTACATACTTGGCAATCTCCTCCGTCACTGTGGTAAGCGCGGTCGTTCCTGCCGAGTAGTCGCCGGCTGCGTTCTGTGCCATTGCTGCGGTGGTGCCGACAAGCAACATCAGGGCGAGCGTTTTCATGCGCTGTGAAGAGAAGAATCCCTTCACCTTCTTGTTAATCCTTTCAAACATTCTTTTTACCTTTTAATTTGTTACACTTTGAGTTATCTTATCTCGTATCACCTGTATCTCAAATCTGATAACCGAAGAAAGCGGGGAAGACGATGGTCGCTCCTATGAGGAACAGGCAGGCTCCCACCAGCATCATGATGTTCTTCTTCACTCCTTCTTCGCCCGTATTCATCTTTATATATATCTGCAAGGCGCTGACTATGACCACGATGCCCGCCACTGCATAGCACAGATAAACGATATAGAGCATCATCGTCACGGCATAGTCATGGGCACTCGCAAGTGCGTCCGCTCCCCAGCTGTAGTCCACGTTGCCACACTTAGCACTGGCCAGAGCTGGGGTTAAAGCGGCATATAATGATAGAAATGCACTTCTTGTTTTTGACATCATATCTCATTATTGAGTGATTCCACCTTGACCATGTCACGTCCATTGTGACGAAGACCGCGGGCGATGATGGTGTTGTTCAATTCTTCCGAATACATGGGGTCGGAATAGGTGGTATTCACTTCCTCCATCTTCTTCTCGATTGCGCTTTGTATCTTTTCAAGCACATGAGGCTTGCTCTCTTCCGCAGTGGCGGCTGCCTCCTCTGTAGGCTCTGCAAGCTGCTTCTCCTCGTAGGCTGTCTCATATTGGTTGTCGCCTACGCTGAAACCACCGTCGCTCTCGCTGACCGCTATCGACTCTTCCTCGTCGGTCATGTCACTGACATCAAACGACTCGCCCTGTGACTTCTCGTCCTTGGGCTTTCCGTACAGATCCTGCACGATGATGACCGTATAGTAGATGACATAGATTATGGTCACGACAATGGCGAATATTACAAATGACTTCATATTTTCAAGTTTGATTTTACTATGGTTTGGCTTATTGCCGATGCAAAGGAACTACCTTTTCTTCAATCTTAAACCGAAATGACTTTCCGCGGAGCCAAATCTTAACTCTAATTTTGATTACACTCGCAATCATACTCAAAAATCAAACTCGAAAGGCACAAAAAAAGCCCTTCCGATAGGGAAGAGCTTGTAAAGAGGGTGGATGAAAAAAATGTGGATGGCTATATGGTCAGGTACTTGCCATGGGAGAAGTCCTGATGTTCGTTAGAGAAAACATAGCCCAACTGGTTGGACAAGCATTGGGTGTTGCCTATCCTGGCATCGATGTTGGTGTGCGAATGTCCGTATATCCAATAGTCTATGCCGCTATCGGTGATATAGTCCTCCAACTCTACGGTGAACGCCACGTTTGCCTTGCTGCCTTGAAACTTTGGGTGGAGCATACGGAACGATGGTACATGATGGGTGACAACAATCTTATGGGCTGCTTGCGAATATGCCACTGCATCCTTGATAAAGGTGAGGCAACGTTCATGCTCAGCATTGAATTGGGCATGGGTCATCAGCTCACCTTTATATAATATACGGCGGAAGTCGCTTATCACTTGCTCGGTGAAGTAAGCGTCCTCCAAAGGAATCCTCGACCAAAGGGTGGAGAGGATGATGTCGGTGTCGCCAATCCTCGCAATACCGTTGTAGTGGCTGAATACATTGGGACGTACCTCCAAGAGATAGCCGTCGGGCAGTGTCGCCACATCATAATATTTGTAGAACTCATGGTTGCCCATGCAGCAATGCACCTCCTTGTAGTTCTCCGATGCCCAGTCCCAAAAGGGATGCTTGGAGTAGTTGTCATCGCCGAGATAGCCGATGTCGCCGGCAAGCAGCAGTATGTCGCCCGTCACCTCCAAGGGGTGGGCTTTCAGATACCGCCAATTGTCGGCAAACTCCAGATGCAGGTCGGATGCGTATTGTATCTTCATATTGGTCATGCTTCTATAAACAATTCATCCAGTTGATCTAACAGTCCGGTCACAAATGCCTCGTCTTGACCGAGTGACTTTGACAATGGTTCTGCGAGAGTTGACCAGTCGGCTCTGATGGAGGCGACAAACTCCCTTATACATGCCACTATTGAAGCAGGAGCCTCAATGTTGTCCTCAGTCATTATGACCACATTTTTCAGGATGTCCGAACGGTGCTTCTTGATGTCTTTGGTGTTCACATGCTTGCCGTCCCGCTTGTCTGCCATGAGATTTAGGTAGGCTCTTGCCTTCAGTGCTATCAAGGCAGCGGAATTGGCATGGCGTATGCCATCAGTCAGTTGGCTGTGTGCGATAGTAAAGTGATAGTAATCATCGTCCATGATGATGGCACTAAGACTCGACACATCTTCATCGGTCGGGATAGGTTCTATGACAAATCCCTTTGGCTCTCCAAGCACGTCGGGGTGGCGTGACAGCAGTTCTATCATCTCGGGATAGCCGTCTTTACCATCAAGGAAACGATACATTTCATACCTTGGTGGCTCACCAGCCTCCTGTTTCCTCTTTTCAGGTCGATAGCCAGCCTCCCGCACAAACTGCCAGAAGCGATTGGCGAAAGCCTCGGTCATGTTCTCTACGATGACTATCATGTCGATGTCGTGTGTGGCGCGTGGACGCACCACGGTATTGGTCATGGTGATGTCACAGGCTGCTCCGCCTATCACCACATAGTTTTCTGAGTATTCCGCAAATGCTTCACGGAACTTGACTAATCCTTCCATTTCTGTTCACTGATTATTCGTTCTACTTCTTTTTCTACTCTCGGATCATCATCATCTCTCAACGAAAGGACAAGGGAAAGGCGATCAACCCACTGGCTTTTGTCGCCCATTTTGCTGACAACAGGGTATTTCCATACCTCTATGATATAGTTGCCGTCATAGATGTTGGGATTCTCCATGACATCAGCCGACTTGACGGCACGATATTCCTTGCTTGTCATCATTATCATCTCTTCCCGGTCACGATTAAGCATGGAATAATGTGCCAGGGCATTGATGCCGCATACGGGGTATTCCGCATCCAAGCGTATGTCATCGCAAAAGATGCGGTTCTCCACAGGTGACAGCAAGACGTTCTGAGCCTTGTCCCACAGTTCCTTGCCCTTCAACTCGAAGTGTACCACCTTGCTGCGCTGTCCGTTCTGAATCTTTTGACACAGTCCTACATCTTCAAGACAGGTGACACCCAACGTGACGCTTTCGTAAGAATATGGAAGCAACGGTGCAATATCCCTTGGCGACATTCCTTCAATACTGCCCACCTGTAGGTGATAGAGTAGTATGTATTGCGCCACAGGGGTCAATACTTCGGCAATCTTCCTGTTGCTTGTCTTCTCCAATGCTATGATGCCTGGCAGATGGGCATATTCCTCGGACATGACAAAGAAGACTCCTTTGTCTGCCAGTCTGTGTCGCTCGTAGGTGGGTCCGGGCGCAAGGATAAACACCGCAGGCAGTCCCAGGGCTTCGGTCAACCGCTTGCCCGTGATGGCGCAAGTCCGTGGAGAGGGATTGCCCTTCTTGGGCTCAACGAACAGCAGGGGCGTGCCTTGGTATGTGCCATCATAGAAACGGTATGAGAGTTTCTCGCCAACCGTGATGCCTTTCAGGCTTTCCTTGGCACGAGGTTCCACCTCAAAGCGTCTGCCCAATATCCTTATTTCTTTTTTCAATTCCATTCTGCTACATTTTAATAATGTATTAAAACGATGCAAAAATAAGGATAATAATTGAGAATCAAGCATGTTTGGGCGAAAAAGTGCAGATTTGATATGTAATTTCAATGCATTTGAGCCATTTTTGCATCAAATGATGGTGTTTTCGTCTTTATAATGTCATTCAGATGCCGTTCGTTTCTTCCTCATCAGATAGTCGTTGACATCCTTGTAGTCGGCATATCTGAAGGACTCGTCCGTCACCCTGTACTCGAATACATTGCTGATGCTCTCAACCGTCTTGCGTCCTGCCTGGTCGTTGTCGAGGAAGCAATGGATGTGGGTGTAACGGTCAAGGTAATGCAATGCCTGTTTGAGGTTGGCGACTGAGTTCAGTATCATATAGTCGCAAGGGCTTTCAACGACAAACCATCGGTCTTGCTGTTTAACGAGGGTCATATAAGCAAGGAAGTCCATGAAGCCCTCAAAGACCAGACAACCGTTTTGCCACTCGTTGAACGTATGGGCAAGCAGGGTGATGTCCTTATGCCCGATGCAGCCCTTGAAATAGGGATTGCGCACCTCATGTCCTTCACTCAGATTGCCAAAGGCAATGCCATAGTAATGTTTTTGCTCAACCTTGTAGTGTATCTCCCTGCAATACATCCTGCCAATGGTGATGTCTATCCGTCGGCTACTGAAATAGGACAGCAGAGAATGGTTGCTCAGTGGGAGCAGCTTCACATCGTTCATCTTGGTTGTCGTGTATTCCTTGGCTGCGATAGCGGTCTCGATTGCCTTATCCACAGTGGCAATACTCTTGGACGCAAGGTAGGCAAGGGCATCGGAAACGGATTGTTTGTTATACATACGCTTTACCAGCTCCACAAGGTCACCGCCCTCCTTAATGGCGTAGTCGTACCACAGGTTCTCCTTCTTGCTGACCTTGAACGATGCGGTCTTCTCGTCCCTGAAGGGTGACAGATACCAGTAGGCATTGCCCTTCTTCTTTTTCAGCGTTACATTCTCCTTGTCTAAGAAGTCTATAATGCTCAGTTTCTTCGATTGTTCAATATTCATTGTACTTTCATTTGTTCGGTTTTACTTTGTCCATGGAAACAGTTTACTTTACCCTTTCTCCTATATAGGCACACCCGTAAACTAAACCATTTGCTAAACTACTTTTCCGCTTCCCAATTCAGCCTCCGATTTCGGTTTACTTTGGCCTTATTTCTTATATATAGGTACGGACGTAAACTAAACTGGTTTCTGAACTGTTTTTATTCCTCTTCATGGAACAGGTCAATCTCGGCAGGTGTATATCCGAAATAGTAATGATTATCCCGCTTCACTATGAGCTTTTGCTCGTTAATCAGGTATTTCAGCATTTTGATGATGACGCTTCTGCCACGCTTAAAGCCAATGTCTGCATAGGCTTGCGTTAATTCCTCCACCATGCGATCGAATCCTTTGATAGGTTTCTCCTTGAATGCAGCCGTCAGCGCCTCGTTATGCTGTTCGGATGTCAAGTCTTGGTAAGTAAACCTTGACGGTTGCTTGTCACCTTCTTCCTTCTCCGGCGTGTGCTCGACAATCTCTGGCAACCCTTCCTCATTGACTGTAAAGGCAAACGGCTTGAACTCCTTCTCACGGATGTGCATCGCCTTCACCTCGCTGATGTCGGGATTGGTGGTGCTCTTGGTGATGACAAGCACCGTCTCTGCCTTGTTGTTCATCTCCGTACCGATATGCCCGCGCACGTTATTGTCGCCCTTGTTCTGATGCAATACGCAATGGATGTGCAGGTCATACTTTGATGACCATTCC
Source organism: Leyella stercorea (assembly GCF_019052365.1). Taxonomy (GTDB): domain Bacteria; phylum Bacteroidota; class Bacteroidia; order Bacteroidales; family Bacteroidaceae; genus Prevotella. Next base: position 3,312 of record NZ_JAHQUY010000089.1, on the reverse strand, counting down.
ATCATCTTGTTGATGACCTCGACCGATTCTCCCGCATTGTTGATGTCGAGAAGCAGGTCTCTGATTCCGTCGATGATGACCAGTCCATAGCTTTGGTCTTGGGCAAGCGCATAGTCTATGACCTCTATCCTGACGGAGGGCGTGTACTCTCTCAGACAGATAAAGTCAAGGTTCTCGTTGTCGATGCTTGTAGGTAGACCAGCGAGCTTCAGGATGCGCTCCAGCACATTATGGCAGTGATAGCGGCTCTGCTCCGTATCTACATACAGTATCTTGCGTTTCCCCTCTGGCAGACTGGCGCGATAGTTCAGTACCTTGCCGTTGGCGAGGGAAGCGGCTACCAAGGCAGACACGTTGAAGGTCTTTTTCGCCTTTGCCTTACCAGTAGAAGCACTGAAGTTGCCCAATGTGGCTATGCTGGAATTATCAACCCATATAATCTGAGGAGGTGTTTTATAAGTATCTGTTGCCTTTATCAACGATTCGCTCAATATGCGATTGAGACGCTGTACTCCTTCCTCTTTTGAGTTAGGCTGTACATGTTTGTTATTTTCTTCCATTTTCATTCTTTCGGATTATCAATTTCTATTTTCGTTACCATTCCAATGACCTCTTGTTTGTTTTGGAGCAGCCACTTGTCGATTTCTTCTCTATTAAAATACAGCATTTTTCCCCTTGGCTTATAGTGTGGAACTTCTTTTGCGGCTGTAAGTTTGTATAGCAGGCTTTCAGAAACACCAATATACTTACATGCTTCGTCAAACCCCAAGACGGTTTTGGTCTGCTTGACCATCTTCTCCAATTCCTCGATTCGCTCTATTAGTTTGTCAATAGGTCCCAAAGCCTCCAAACTGTCTTCTATTGCGACAATTCGCTCATAGAGTCTAAAATGTCTTTCATTCATGTGTCACGTACCTTAATTAAATTGTTTACAGACAGTAGCACGGTTATATTAGCCGTCTATTCTTTCTTTGTGTAGATAGTACATATTCCTCTGCTTCTCTTTGAATCTCGTTCTTCGATTTGCCCTTGGTTCCTTGAAGCCATTCATCTATCTCAGATTTGAGGAACATGATGCGTTTGCCTCTCTTGTGAAACGGTATTTCCCGATTGCTTGTCCAGCAATATATGGTATGCTCTACCGGATGTGTTGGGAGATAAGCACATAATTCAGCAACCGTAAACCATGTTTCTTCTTTTTCTGATTGAACAAGTTCATATATACCATCAATCTTGTCTTCTAATGATGACAGCTTTTTCAGTACCCCCGTTATAGCGTTGGGAATATCTTCAAATCTTATACTATTTTCTTCCATGCTAATTATTTTTTATGATTTTTGATGCAAAGTTATGGGGAGACTGTCACTAAATAGAAAAAGTAACGTGATAGTAAGGCAGTATCAACCAAACTATCACGTTTTTACTTTCATTTAGCAGAATTATTGTGATTTATTCCTCTCTTAATATCTGTTCGATGGATTTGCAGATGGCATATTGACTTGCTGTCATGGAAACGTTTCTTCTTATCCTTGAAAGAGAAGAGGAAAGACAACTTGAAGTTATGAATTTCTCTGTTCCATCCTTTTTGATACTGGTTAAGAAGCGACCTTCTCCCATGACATATTGCCAATTATTGTTTATCAAATGGTATTGAGCCATAGCGTCAAACAGTACGGCTACATTACGTACATTCTTTACACGGATAGATGCGTCCAAGTCGCACTTGAATAGGCGACACAACTCGCTACGCACATCACTGTTGTCGGCAAAATCAAATATGTCGTGACTTTGGACAAGTTCTACCAACAAATCCATCTGTCTGTCTGACAATTGGCATCCCAAAGTGAGGATGGACGATTTCTTTCGGGTAAGGATTGGCAGACCAGTACCCACATGTTGAAGAAACAACTCAATAAGTTCCTGCTTGGAATAATCTTCTTTTTTCTTGATTATTGACACACACTTAGAGTCTCTAAACAAAGTACCAATAATGCCAATTGCCATCTGTCGCGAGTTCTTACAACGTGCACAATCACAGTCAATATATTGGTGACTGCGCTCAAATAGTTCTATGAAGTACTCTGTCTTCATATGATTCTTTTCAGCTTGAAGATACCAACTTCTTGCGATCTCAAACAACTCATACAGTTCTCTGTAGAAGTCTTCTGTACACTCCACATGTTTGTGGACACGCTTGCTCTCTTCAAAAAGAGAGAAGCCAAAAAAGGCTGTCTTTTTTCATTTTTATCTGTTTATTGTTATAAATGTTTGGTTTCCACGAAAGGTTAAAGTGCCAAAACAATAGCATCATTACATAGAATGTTGAAAATGAAAGGCACTAAAAACCACCTGTACAATAAAGGACTTATTGATACAAGTGGTCTTCTATACTAAGTGCTTACAAATGATAATCACTATTCATCTATGTCCAACTTAAAAGCTTCTGTAGCTTCATCTTTCTTCTTGTCAATTACTTTTGCGTAGATTTGCGTGGTTTTTACATTGGTATGCCCTAACATTTTGCTTACGGTATATATGTCTGTACCGTTAGCCAATTGTAACGTTGCATAGGTGTGGCGGAAGCAATGAAAGGTGATGTGCTTGGTAATCCCTGATGCTTTTACCCACCGTTCCAAAGGCCTAGATATCCATGAAGGGTCAGGCAGTCCGGCAAACACCAACAGTTCTCCGTCTTTCTTGCGCTCACCGCAAAGCTTGTATGCCTGTGGCGATATAGGCATGTATTCAACGCCCTTAGTCTTCTGCTGAGTGAAATTGAGACGGTACCCACCATTGTATTCTTCAACCTCTGACCATTTAAGCTTTTGAATATCGCTATGTCGCATTCCTGTCAGTGCAGAGAACAAGGCTGCCCGTTTTAGTATATCATCACACGGAGTCTTTGCCAATATATTAAGTTCTTCCAGTGACAGATACTCTCTTCGAGCACTCTGAAACATGATATTTTTAGCCTTGGCAGCAATATCACAATTCAGATAGCCATCCACGAAAGCTTGTTTGAGTGCCGCCTTGAAGATAGAGAAGTACGTCGATGCCGTATTCCTTGAAATAGTTCCTTTCTTAGAACCACCCTGCGGTGCCTTTATCAAGAAGGAACGGAATGCCTCAATATACTTCATGTCAATCTGCGAGAACTGTATGTAGTCACACTTGGCAAACATTGACAACAGTGTGTGCAATCTGCGCCAGTTGACAACTATCGATTCTGACGCAGTTTCCTCTCTTTCTTTGATTAACTACCCCAATTCGGGATAAAATAGCGATTAGTTGCATGTGAAGACAGATACACGA
>NZ_JAHQUY010000088.1 GCF_019052365.1 Leyella stercorea | reverse complement strand
AATGAATATTATTAAAATATTTTGTTTATCTTTACAGCAAATAAAATCGCAAACAAATATGGCAACTATATCACTTAAAACTATTGAACAAAACGATAATGTCGGAATGTTCTCCATATGTTTTGATAAAAGCAAGGAGAGTGAATTTGAAAAGTTCCTAAATGAATTCAAAGATAATGCAACTTACAATAAAGATTTCAATATCATTCTTTTAGCACTTTCAAAAATTATAGACAAAGGAGCTCTTGAACGTTTCTTCCGCAATGAGGGTAAAATGAGTGACAATGTAAAGGCTTTAGCCATCGATTCACGAAAACTTCGCCTTTATTGTTTGCGAATCTCTGACAAGATTCTCATTCTTGGAAATGGAGGTGTTAAGACAACTCGTACCTATCAAGAAAATGAGAAATTGAGCGGATATGTAATGGATTTGCAGACTTTTGACAAAGTTCTTCTCAAAGCACAGAAAACAGGTCGTGTAACTATAGAGAAAAATATGATAATAGACATACAGAGTGCCACGTTTGAAATTTAAAATATTGTATTATGGTACATAATCAACTATTCAGACAATGCCTTGCAGCTATTCCTGAAGAGCAAAAAGCAGAATTCGAACTCTCATTCGGAATAGCAGAGCGCATCAGTGAGATACTCAAAATGAAGAATCTCACCCAAAAAGACTTTGCCAATCAGCTCCACAAACGAGAGTCTGAAATCTCGAAATGGATGACTGGCAGACATAACTTTACAATGCAAACTATTGCAAAAATAGAAATTGCATTAGGTTGTAAACTTATCAGTATTGCCCACTAAAAAAATGAACAAAAGAAAATAATAATATATTCTCTTTTGTTCATTTTCTTATTTAAAAGACCAACATTATTAACAAAAGACACATGAAATATATACTTGCTACAGATTCGTTCAAGGGCTGCATGTCCTCACAGGAAGTGGAGGACGAAATCGCCGAGGTGTTAAACGCTAAGGGCATCGAGACAGTGTGCCTGCCGATGTCGGACGGCGGCGACGGAATGCTTTCGGCGTTCACGGCTGCCACGGGCGGAACATTGGAGCCGGTGTACATACACGACCTGATGATGCGTCGCACGGATGCACATTACGGCGTGACGCCCGACGGCACGGCGATAGTGGAAGTGGCTCAGGCGTGCGGACTCAGCCTTATCAAGGAGGAGGAGCGCAACCCGATGCGAGCCACCTCATACGGCGTGGGCGAACTGCTCGCGAGAGCCATCAAGCGCGGATGCCGCAAATTCGTCATCGGACTCGGCGGCACCGCCACGAGCGATGCCGGCATCGGAATGATAAAGGCACTGGTGGACATCTTCGCCCGCGGCAAGAACTTCGACGAGGCGCTGAAGACGGAGCTTGGCGAATGTAGGTTTACCCTCGCTTGCGATGTAGACAATCCGCTGTGCGGCGAGAACGGCGCGGCACATGTATATGGTCCGCAGAAGGGTGCCACGCCCGAGATGGTAGCTCAGCTCGACCGCCGTGCGCAGCTGTTCGCCGAGAAGTCGGCTCTGCACTTCGGCTTCGACCGAAGCGCAGAGCCTGGAGCAGGAGCTGCCGGCGGACTGGGTTATGCCTTCATGCAGTATCTCGGAGCCGAGATGAAGTCGGGCGCTGACCTGCTGCTCGACATCATCGGCTTCGACGAGAAGATAAAGGGTGCCGACCTTATAATAACGGGCGAAGGCGGCGCCGACCGCCAGACGCTCATGGGCAAGTTGCCGCAGCAAATACTGATGCGTGGGCAGCAGACGGGCGTGCCCGTAGGGCTTGTGGCTGGCTGCGTGAGCGACAGGAGTTTGCTCACTGACGCCGGTTTCACATTCGTAGAAAGCATTACGCCCGACGGAATGCCACTGGAGGAGGCTGTAAAGAAGGAAGTGGCAAGCCGCAACCTCCGCCGCTTTGCCGCTTCGCTCGGCTGAAACCGCACAAAGGGAAAATGTGAACAACTTGTGATATTTTATGAATATAGCCAAACGGCTATAAATGCGTAACTTTGCAGCCGAAACATTAATATAGGTATGAAAAAAACATTGTTCACATTTGCCTCAATACTCTTGGCAACTCAGGCGATGGCGCAGGAGACGCTGTCGCTGGCACAGTGTCTGCAGATGGGTATTGAGCGAAATCTTAATTTGAAAACTTACGAGGGTAATGTGCTGAAAGGCAAGCACAACATCAGCGAGAACCGTTCGCGTCTGTTGCCGCAGATAAACATCGGCGCAGCGCTGAACGACAACTTCACTCCGCCCGTATCAGTAACCGACGGCAGAGCCTATGGCAAGCCGTACAACGTGACGAAGACGCTACAGTACAACTCGTCGGCGAGTCTGCAGCTGCAGATGCCGCTCTACAGTCAGACGGCGCTCACGGCGCTCGAGATCTCGAAGACACTCGACCAGCTCAACTCGCTCTCCTACGAGAAGGCGCGCGAGGACCTCATCGTGCAGATAAGCAAGATGTACTACTTAGCGCAGAACACAGAGGAGCAGATCGGCATCATAAAGGACAACATAAAGCGTCTGGAGGAGCTGCGCGACATCACGCAGGCGTTCCACGACAACGATATGGCGCTGAGCGTGGACGTGAAGCGTGTGAACGTAAACTTAGAGAACCTCAGTGTGCAGTACGACAACGCGAAGGCGATGCTCACGCAGCAGTATAACATGATGAAGTACGTGATAGACTACCCTGCCGAGAAGGACATCACGGTAGAGAAGGCTGACATAGAGGAGGTGAACCTGGCGGCGCTCAGCGGACTGAACGAGAACCTGTACGAGCTGCAGCTGCTCAGAACGCAGCAGACGCTTGCCGAACAGCAGAAGAAGCTCGCCAAGAGCGGCTACCTGCCCACGCTGGCGCTCACCGGCAACTGGACGTACATGGCATACACCGACAAGTTCAAGAACTGGTTCCACTCTGGCGAGTCGAACCACTGGTACAAGTCGAACGGCATCGGTCTCTCGCTGCGCATCCCTATCTTCGACGGACTGGAGAAGCGCTCGAAGATAAGAAAGGCGCAGGTGGACATCGACAACGCTAAGCTCTCTTACGAGAACGCGCTGAAGGGTATGCAGACGCAGTACGCCAACGCCGTGAACGACCTCGCCAACAACCAGCGCAACTTCAGCAAGCAGCGCGACAACTATCTGCTTGCGGAGGATATATATAAGGTGACGAGCGACCGCTATCGTGAGGGTATCGCCTCGATGACCGAGGTGCTGCAGGACGAGATGAGCATGAGCGACGCGCAGAACAACTATCTCACGGCGCACTTCAACTATCAGGTGTCGAACCTCACGCTGCTGAAGCTCACAGGTCAGCTGGAGAGGCTCACGAAGTAGAATGTTGAGTTTTGAATTTTGAGTTTTGAATTATGCGCTGCGCGCATTTTGAATTGTTCAATTTTGAATTAAGAATTCGCAACTTAAAATTCAAAATTCAAAAATTCAAAATCGCAGGCGAAGCCGAGAATAATTCAAAATTCAAAACTCAAAACTCAAAATTGCCAAAGGCAATAATTCAAAATTCAAAACTCAAAATTCAAAACTCAAAAAATGGAAACAAACAATAATAACACAAACAATAACAACAACAGCGAGACTGCTACACAGTCGTCGCACGAAGTGACAGCAAAGCAGCTCAAGCGCCAGCGCATACGCCAGATTGTGGTGAGCCTCATCGGCGTAGCCATCCTCGTATGGGGAATCGTTAAGATTGGCTGCATGTTCATGGACTACAAGAGCAACGAGAAGAGCGACGATGCGCAGGTGGAGCAGTACATCTCGCCGGTGAATCTGCGCGCTTCGGGCTACATCAAGAAGATTTACTTCAAGGAGCACCAGAGCGTGAAGAAGGGCGACACGCTGCTCGTGCTCGACGACCGCGAGTATCGCATCCGCGTGATGGAGGCAGAGGCTGCGCTGAAGGACGCTATGGCTGGTGCGAACGTGATAGACGCTTCGGTGCAGACAACGCAGACTTCGGCTACCGTGTACGAGTCGGCTATCGCTGAGATTGAGATTCGCCTCGCTAAACTCGAAAAGGACCGCCAACGCTATCAGAACCTCGTGGCTCGCAACGCTGCCACTCCTATCCAGTTGGAGCAGATTGAGACCGAATACAACGCTACGAAGAAGAAGCTCGACGCCACACGCCGCCAGCAGAAGGCTGCCTACTCGGGTGTGAACGAGGTGCAGACACGCAAGAAGAACACTGCGGCTGCCATCGAGCGTGCGCAGGCTGCGCTGGAGATGGCCAAGCTCAACCTCTCCTACTGCGTGGTAACAGCGCCGTGCGACGGCAAGCTGGGCAGACGCGCGCTTGAGGAGGGTCAGGCTGTGAACGCCGGACAGACCATCACCTACATCATGCCGAACACGCAGAAGTGGGTAATAGCCAACTACAAGGAGACTCAGGTGGAGAAGCTGCACGTAGGCCAGAAGGTAGTAATGACCGTAGACGCCTTCGAGGGCAAGGAGTTCGAGGGCAGAATATCTGCCATCTCGGGCGCTACAGGCTCTAAGTATTCGCTCGTGCCTACAGACAACTCTGCCGGCAACTTCGTGAAGATTCAGCAGCGTGTGCCGGTGCGCATCGAGTTTGTGGGAATTTCTAAGGAAGACAACGAAAAGTTGGCTGCCGGAATGATGGTTATTGTGAAGGCTCAACTCAAGTAAATGACACAAGCAGAGATATACCAGGCAGTTTCGCCGAAGCTGCCTAAGAATTTTCCGTTCTACAACTGGGTGCCCAAGCCTCTCGGCATCGCCTTCCTCGTCATACTTTTCATACCTATCATGACGGTGAGCGGAGCCTACACCGTTAACAGCAGTGAAATGGTGGGAGGACTTGGCATCCAATCGGAACACATCGCGTTCATCAGCTTCGTGACGTCGATAGGTATGGCGGCGTTCTCTCCGTTCTTCTACACGCTGGTGAGTGTGCGCCGCCAGAAGATGATGAGCCTCGTGGGCTTCTCTATCTTAGCGGTGCAGAGCTATATATGTGCCAATACAGACAGCCTGTTCATCCTCGCACTGAACAGCTTGATAATGGGCTTCGTGAGACAGACACTTCTGATGTGCAACCTCTTCACGCTTATCAAGTACGGCTTCGGCATCGAGGCAACACGCAACGTGACACCGGGCAACGAGCCGAAAGACGAGGCAGGATGGGACGCTCTCGACACCGAGAAGAAGGCGAGCCAGCCCATCATCTACTTCTTCTTCATGCTGCTCGGACAGATAGGCACGTGGATAACGGCGTGGTTCGCATACAACTACCACTGGCAGATGGTCTACTACGCCATGCTCGGCTCCATTCTCGTGGCGCTGCTCATCACGCTGCTATGTATGCCGTACAACCCCTACCCTACAAAGCACAGTCCGCTCTCGTTCTCTAAGTTCGGCAACGTGGTGGTGTTCTGCCTCATGTGCTGCTCGTTCGTCTACGTGACGGTGTACGGCAAGGTGTACGACTGGTACGACAGTCGCGAGATATGCTGGGCTACGGCTATATGCATCGCCTCTACGCTGCTGTTCTTCTATCTGGAGAAGACACGCCGATCACCCTACTTCATGCTCAAGGCGTTCAAGTCGCGCAGCATTCAGGGCGGCATACTGCTGTTCATCGGACTGATGATATGCAACTCAAGCTCAATGCTCGTGAACATATTCGTCGGCGTGGGGATGAAGACCGACCAGATTCAGGTGGCGGCGCTCGGCAACTGGGTGCTGCTGGGCTACTTCATCGGTCTTGTCACGATACTAATACTTAACAGCAAGGGCGTCCACTTCAAGTGGTTCTTCGCTATGGGATTCCTGCTCATCGGCGCCGCCTCGCTCTTCATGTACTTCGAGGTGCAGACCGACGGCATGCTGGAGCGCATGAAGTGGCCCGTCGTGATACGTGCTACGGGTATGATGCTGCTCTACTCGCTCATCGCCGTGTATGCCAACCAGCGCATGCCCTACAAGTTGCTCTCTACGTGGGTGTGCATCATGCTCACCGTGCGTATGGTGATAGCGCCTGGCATTGGTTCGGCTCTCTATCAGGTGGTGTTCCAGTACAGACAGCAGTACTATGTAACACGCTACGCTCACGACTACGACCGCACCAACGCAGAGACTGCCAAGACCTACGATATGACGGCGCGCGGAATGCAGTATCAGGGCAAGAGCGAGACCGAGGCGCAGTACATGGCTGCCATGTCTACGAAGGGCAAGGTGCAGGTGCAGGCTACGCTGTCAGCCATTAAGGAGATGGCGGGCTGGACAATATATGCCTGCATCATACTCGCCGGCGTGATGCTTGTGGTGCCGTGGCCCAAGCGCGACATATCGAAAGATACACGTGAGTGGTACATTAACTATTAAGATATTTTGCAGTAAAGTTTTTTTTCGCTAACTTCGCCATGTCTATACAATTAAAACCTATGACGAACATCAGCGAAAACACAAATATTCTGGAGCAGCAGATATCCTCAGACGAGGACATCTGTTGCTCTTGTGGCATTATACACTCCTTCCCCGAAGCTCTGCGTCGTGACTTCCGCGTAGCCGACGTGGGCATCATCGTGTGCCGCTCGGGCTCCTTCGCCTTCACGTGCGAAGGTGCGGAGTACGTCGTCCGCAGCAACGAGACGCTGTTTCTTTCGCACGGCGTGCACTTCTCTGTGACGAGCCAGAGCGACGACTGCTCAGTAGTCATCATCTTCTATCGTGCCGACTCCATACGCAATATCCTTGGCAGTACGGTGGTGGGCATGAAGTTCGTAGAGTATATCAATCCGCGACCCTGCTGGGTGATGCACACAGGGCACGAGAACGAGCTGACCTACTATTCGCAATTGCTCGCCGCACATACTCCAAGCGAGAACATTTTCGCAGCCAACGAGCGGCAGCTGCTGCTGCTCTCGCTCACCTATCGCGTGTGCAGCATCTTCCGCGAACTATCAAGCGACGGCAGCAACCAGTCGAGCCGCAAACTGGAGACCTACATGCAGCTGATGCAGCTCATCGACACCCACTACATACACGAGCGCGGCGTGCGCTTCTACGCCGACCGCCTGTGTCTCTCGCCCAAATACCTCACACAGCTCGTAAAGTCGGTATCGGGCAGTACGGTGCAGCAGCTCGTCTTCAAGGCTATCACAAAGAAAGCCGTCTACCTCATCACCAGCACCGACAAAAGCATAAAGGAAATATCCGACTATCTCAACTTCCCCAACGCCTCAGCCTTCGGCACATTCTTCAAGAAGCAGGTGGGCGTCTCGCCAATCAATTATCGCGAGCAGTTTGCACAATCGCGCAAACAATAAAAAAACGTAGCGGAGGTCTCTGGCCTCCGCTACGATATTGTTACTTATTTACTGTTACTTGTACTTCTTTATATATCCCTCGGCGCGATCATCGCCAAGTTCCTTAGCCTTCTCGAAACAACTCAAGGCTTCTGCCTTGCGCTTCAGCTGCACAAGCGCCAAGCCCTTAATGATATAGGCGTCGCTGTTGTCGGGCGTCAGCTGCAAGCAGAGGTCGGAGGTTTTCACCGCCTCCTCGTTCATGTTTACGCGCAACTGCAAGGCTGCAAGTTCAGCAAGGTAGAGCGGTGCGTCTGCTCCGCCGATATATGCGGCATGGGCAAGATCGTCGAGCGCCTGCTTGTACTGGTGCACAGCCACCTCACACTTGTGGCGGGCATAGTAGACCGCAGCGGTAGCTCTGCCGTACATCAGCGTGTCGTAGGTGTTATAGTCGGCGATGGCTTTGCGATACTCCTCCATCTGCTCGTACAGCTGCGCACGTACCAACACGTAAGGCGCTGAGAGATTGGTGAGTGGGCGCGGAGCTACAGCCAAACAGCTGTCTACCAACGCCAGCACCTCGGCTTTCGGAGCGCCCAACTGCGTCTTGCATTGCGCCGCCTCGAAGTAGACCTCGCTCGTCGGCATGTCCTTCTTAGCCAAACTCAGGAATTTCTCGCAAGCGTCGCTGTAGTCGCCCATAGAGAACTTAATCTGTGCCACACGGTGCAGATACTGCGGCTGCGGATTGAGGCTATAAGCCTTCTCTGCCTCAGCCAACGCACGTTGGAATGTCCAGGCAGTGAAGGTGGTGTCTGCGCTGTAGATGAGTTTCTGATAGATTACGCGGGCATACTCGGAGTGAGCCTCTGCCTTGTCTGTAGCCACCTTGAGCGCTGTCTGCATATCGGTGTCGGCACCCTGCCAGTCGTTGTTGGTCAATTTCTGGAGTGCACTTGTAGCATAGCCGTCAACCTCCTTCGGGAACTGCTTGATATAGTCGGCAATATATCCCTCATACTTCGCCTTGTCCTTACACTCGGCTGCCAACATCACCATGAGCAGAGCGTTCTGCTTGTCCGTAGGCAAGCTCAGACGCAGCGCTGTCTTTGCATAAAGCGAGTTGTTGATGTCGAGATGACTCGCTGCGAGCGTTGATACGAAGCGCACGTCTACGGCATTGGCGTAGAGCGAACGCGCCGACTGCTGCATGAGTCCTACCACCTGTCCCTTCTCGTTCACGAACACCGAGCCTTGCACGGGCTTATGGTTGTTGTAGTCGAATACGTAGTAAGCATACTTATCCATGAAGGTTTCAGCCTTGTCCACCTCGTACTGTGTGGTCTGCGTGCGCTTGTCGGCGGTCTCAACAAGCCACAGCTTGCTGCCCTTCGGCGCAGCGTCGGTTGCTGTTACGGCGGCTACAGCCTTCGGTATGTCTACATGCACACGGCACACGTCATAGAGTTCGCTCGCACCGAGGATGTAGGTCACAGGATAGGTCTTGCCGTTGTTGTCTACCACTTCCACGCGGGCAGCCTCGCACACAGCCGACCACGGACAAGCCGCGGTGCCGTCGGCAGAAAGAAACACGCCGTTGGTCGAAGCAATCTGCTTGCCTTCAGCGTCGTACGCCTTCAGCGCAAACACCGACTTCGCCACGTTCTTCACAGCCGACGGCTGAGCCATTGCTCCGCAGAGGCAGAGCAACGAAATTAGGATTGTTGATAATATTCTTTTCATTGTTTTTTATTGATAAGTTTGTAAGTCTTAACCCGTTGGCGGAATTAATTTAAGTTGATAAATATGAGTAAAAAGTTGCACA
>NZ_JAHQUY010000087.1 GCF_019052365.1 Leyella stercorea | reverse complement strand
GATTGCAGAATTTAGAACTGTTGCTAAATCATTACCTCTGTTGAGGTGAAAAACTCATAAATAGTTCATTTTTAGCTATTCGGCTGATTTTAGCGTAATTTTATCAGAAATCATCCACATCCGCAATATAACTCTTACTTGAATGAAAACAAATTCAAAAAGTTTAAGATAGAGTTTGGTAATATCGTTTGGGGAAAAAATTGGGATTTGATATTCCCAATAGATAAGTTATATGCTGGCGTTTGCTACTAAACAATATGCAAGGGTCTATATGCCACGATGAAAAGTTGGCGTATAGACCCTTGATTATATTGTGATGTTTGTAATCAATTACAGCAGAACTTCTTCCAGGTCGTCGGGCACAACGATGCGGCCCTTGAAGTGTTGTGCCGCTTCGCGCGTGTATGTCTCGCGGCGTGTGGCGAGTGTTTTCTCCTCGGTGTGATAGAGCAGCAGGTTCTTCACGCCGAGTTCGGTGGCGAGCTTGCCGGCGTCGAGCGCCGTGCTGTGCGACTTCTCGTAGGGCTTGAACTCCTCGCGGTCGGCGTAGAGGCAGAAAGCCTCGCAGAGCAGCCAGTCGGCGTGTTCTACCATGAGACGGTTCTGCTGGTTGTACGGTTCGTCGCCAAGACATGCGACCGTAGTTCCGGGCAGTTCGGCACGGAAACCATACTGCTTCTCCTTCGTGGAGTGGATGTCGAAGCACTGCATACCGATGTCGCCCACCTCGAACTTGTCGCCATCGTGCAGTTCGTGGAAGACCACACGCTCAGCCACCTTCGCCAGCTGTTTCTTGGCGAGAATCATGTCGATGATGGTGCGTATCACGAGCTGCACCTTGTCGTTGCCATACACATGTAGCCGACCCTCGTAGCCCTTGCACTGCGCTACCATGCGTATCAGCCATATCACGCCGAGGATGTGGTCGGTGTGGGAGTGGGTTACGAAGAGATGATGAATGTCGGCGATGGCGATGCCAGCCCTCTTCAGCTGTGCGAGCACGCCGTTGCCGCCTCCGCCGTCAACGAGCAGTAGGGTGGTGTCGGTCTGTAGCGCGAAGCATGTGTTGTAGCACTGCGTAACGGTTGCGTTGCCAGTGCCGAGCATAGTTATCTTGTTCATGTTGCTATGTTTTTTTATGTTATCAGTTGTCTTTATTTGCGCGGAAACGAATCAGTTGCCGGTGTTCACGGGGAAGTCGCCTGCGCAATATCTGTCCACCGGTATGTCGTAGTAGGCTCCGCTGTGCTTGGCGAAGTCGATGAGTCGGCTGAACGTCTCGTCCTGTCGCAGCACCTCGGGGTTGCCCACCATCAGCATGTGCAGACGGGCGCGCGTCATGGCTACGTTCAGCTTGCGGTCGATGCGCATGGCGTCCTCCTCGAACGTGTTGTTCGTGAGGAAGTCGAGCTGGTAGCGCTGTCGCACGGTGAAGCCATAGATGATATAGTCGCGCTGCGAACCCTGGTAGCGTTCCACGGTGTCGATGGTGATGTTGTGGAGCTTGTTGCGCTGCGCTTCAGCCTGCTTGCTGTCGGCGTCGCCGTACATCGTGCGGTAGGCAGCGTCGATGGCGCTGCGTATCGTGGCAATCTGGTTGCGGTAGGGCACGATGATGCCCACGGTCTGCGCCTCGTCGAAGCGGTCGGCTGTGCTGCGGTATATCTGCATCACCGTGGCGGCTATTATCTCCGCTTCAGCCTGGTTGGTCTTCATCGCCGTGGTGTTGTCTACATGGGGCGAGGCGATGAACGCTATGCGGTGGGCGTTCAACATCCGAACGATGCCGTTCGGAGTGTTGAGTGTTGAATGTGGAATGTTGAATGTGGAATGTGGAGTGTTGAATGTGGAATGTTGAGTGTTGAGTGTTGAGTGTTGAGTGCTTTCCGTCACATCCGTACCCGTCGGCAGCGTCTGATGGGGTAGCGGCACGACGGAGAGTTTGCCACCGTAGAACTCGATATTCGGAAACTCGGCTATCTCCTGATGCATGCGTCCCTGATGCGTGAGCATATAGACGAAGCGCGGGTCGTAGCCCTCTGCGGTCTTGAACCACTTGAGCAGACGCTCGAAGAGCGACAGACGGCAGTCGGTGAGATTAATGGCGTGCAGCTCTGGCTCGTCCACACGCGACTCCTCCGCAGTCTGCTGCACCACAGCCGGCAACTGCTTATGGTCGCCGATGAGCACGAAGCGGCTTATGGAGTTTTGAATTTTGAGTTGTGAGTTTTGAGTTGTGGAGGTGTGGGCTGCGAGCAGTCCGATGAGATGCGGCTCCAGTATCTGCGACGACTCGTCGATGATGGCGAGGTCGAAGTGCTTTATCTTCAGCAAGTGGATGTTGGCGTTGAGCGCCGATGTCGTGGCGCAGAACACACGCGTGTTGGCGATAAGTTCGCTGACGGCACGCGCATTGCGGCAGTCCTTAGCGCGGTAGCAGAGCAGGTGGTCGCTGAACGCCTTGTCGCAGTTGAGTTCAGAGCCGATGCGCAGGAAGTCGATGCCGCTCTCGACGAGTTTGCTGCAAATCTCGTCGACGGCGCGGTTGGTGTACGAAAGCAGAACCACGTTGGCTGCGGGGTTGGTGAGTTCTTCTTTCAGAATGTTGAGCAGTCCGAACGATGTCTTGCCAGTGCCCGGCGGTCCGATGACGAGGAAGATGTCGCGCGCTTGCTTGGCACGGGCTACGAGCGTGTTGAACGAGCCGTAGTCGCCGCAGAGCTTCTGGCTCTCGTCGATTGTCGGCTCGCGCTGGCAGAGCAGCAGGTCGCGGCGTTCTTTGCTTGCGGAGAGAAAACTATGTATGCCGCTGTACAGCGACTTCACCGACGACTCGAACATGTCGTGCTCAATAGCCCAGCGCACGTCCTCGGAGAGGTCGAACACGCGGCGGTCGGTCTGCGAGTTGCGCAGCACCACCTCCACGCCTTCCTCCGTGATGTCGCTGATAGAAGCGCGGTTCACCATCTGTGCGCAGGCGTTAGGCACACAGCCCAAGCTGTAGGGATAGACGATGACGATGTCGCCCGTGCGGAAGTTGGACGTATCTACAGAGCGCGCCTCGCTGAACTTCAGCTGCAGGCTCTCCACGGCGTCGCCGTTCTCGCCGAACGAGGCGATGGTGAGCCCCTCGTATATGTTGCCCGCCGCGCGCTTGTCCTCGAGCGTGTCGAGCCATACGGCGGCAAAACCGCTGTCGTCTTTAGTCTTGTTGCCAATCTTGGAGAGCAGATGCTCCTTGCTGACGAAGCGCATGAAGCGCAGATAGTAGGCAAGCTCCAGCGGTGTAGCCATGCGTATAGGGTTGAGCGTACGCTCCAGTTCGGGGCGCACCCATTCGTCCCACAATCGGCCGCTAAGCATGTTGCGGTTGAGCGTATCGGGTGTTAACGATCTGAGTATGCCGAAGCCGTTGTTGGCGCAGTCGATGTGGAGCCACGCCAGCAGGTTGCGCATGCGTATGGCGCGCAGGGTGAGCTCGGGCATGCTGGCTATCGACACCAAGCCCTCCGAATACTTCGAGTAGAGAAGCATGAAGTGGCGCAGCTGGTCGGCACGCTTGCCAAACTCGTAGTTGAACAAGGCGCGGTAGAGCGAGAGCTGTACGAGATGCTTCTCCTGCGGTTCGGGTCGGTTGGGGTTGAAGCCGTCGGCGGTGAAGGGCACGAAAGCGCCTTTGCCCGATTTCTGCTCGATGATGGTCACGTTGCCGTTCTTCTCGTGCAGCAAGTCGAGACGTCCCTGAATGCCCAGCACCTCGCTGAAGAACGTAGGCTCGAGCACCACTTCGTGATTGTCGTACTCGTCTACCTCCTGCGGCAGCACCTCGCCAATCAGCCGCTCGATGTTGCGCTGCTGCTGTTGCGCCTCCTTGTAGAATTGCTCCACGACGGGCTTCTTCTTCAGGTCGTCGCACGAGGTAAGTCCGATGGCGTTGCTGTGGAAGAAGCTGACGATGCTCTCGTTGAACGTCGAATGGCGCTCGTGTATGGTCTCGTCGAGAAATTGGCCAGCCAGATTACCCAAGTGGATGTGTATGGTGTTGGGCTGCGGCTTCACGGCGTTCACCAAGCTGACGTAAGGCGACTCGGCGTAGGTCTCGAAGCATGAGGCTATGGCGGTGATGTCTATAAGGTAGTCGGGCTCGTAGATGATAAGTTCGGGCATGTAGACGCCGTCCTCAATGCGAATGCGCACGAGGTTCAGCTGCACGTCCTTGTGCAGAATCTGTTTCAGGTACGACCAGTCGCCCTTACCGTTGAGCCACAGATAGGCATTCTGTCTGCTGTAGCATATCTTTATCTCGGTGGCGTTCTGCTCCTCCGTAGCGTAGATATACACGTCGTCCCAACTGTTGACGATGCAGCGCAGCACATTGGCGTCGAGTTTGCTCCAGCGGCGCTTGCGGTCGGTCGTGGCGAAGTATGCAGAAAGCGACTCGGGCGCCGTTCTGCCGCTCAGCAGCTCCACCAACAATGCCGTAGCCTTAACGTCGTACGGAAAGGCTGCGGCGAGTTCGTCGCCGGATGTGGTATGTATGGCGTTCAGCATGCGTCGCGTGTCGTGAATCAGTTGGGCTTTGCTGGTGGGCACGTCCAACTGTTTCATAAGATAGTCGACCTTTGCGAACAGACCTATGAAGTTGATACTTGTTTGTGAGAGTGCTTGGTTCACTACGCGCCTGAATACATCGCGCAGCATGGCATACTTCGCATGAATGTCGAAGTAGCCCGCAGCCACTTCTTCAATCTCCTTGAAGAACAGCATGGCATGTTCTGTAGTGAAACTCTTTTCTATCGTGTTGTTTGAGTGCATAGTTAGCAACAAAGTTAGCATAAACTGAGCACAAACCGAAATTAGTTAGCCTAAAATGTGGCTATATAATAAAAAAGATGTGCTGTTGGCATAAAAAAACGACTGGAGCAAAGCCCCGTTGTCGTGTAATGTACAACAACGGGACTTTGCTCCAGTCGGTTTATATATTATATATAATGTATGCTTTTAGTCGGCAGCCACGAATCCGTCGAGGAAGCGCACGTCGTTCTCTGAGAACATACGCAGGTCGGCTACACGATACTTCAGGTTGGTGATGCGCTCGATGCCGAGACCGAAAGCGTAGCCGGTGTACACCTTGCTGTCGATGCCGCAAGCCTCAAGCACGTTCGGGTCGACCATGCCGCAACCTAAGATCTCTACCCAGCCGGTATGCTTGCAGAAGCCGCAACCCTTACCGCCGCAGATGTGGCAAGAGATGTCCATCTCGGCGCTTGGCTCTGTGAACGGGAAGTAGCTCGGGCGCAGACGAATCTTGGTGTCGGGACCGAACAACTCGCGTGCGAAGGTGAGAAGCACCTGCTTCAGGTCGGTGAACGATACGTTCTTGTCTACGTAGAGACCCTCAAGCTGGTGGAAGAAGCAGTGAGCGCGTGCCGAGATGGCCTCGTTACGATATACACGACCCGGGCAGATGACGCGGATAGGAGGCTGCTGACGCTCCATGATGCGGCTCTGGTCGTTGGATGTGTGCGAACGCAGAAGGATGTTCTTTGTGACGTCCTTCGCATTCTGCTCGATGAAGAATGTGTCTTGCATGTCGCGTGCCGGATGGTCGGCAGCGAAGTTCAACTTTGTAAACACGTGCAAGTCGTCGTCAATCTCAGGACCCTCAGCCAATGTGAAGCCCATGCGCTGGAATATGTCGATGATCTGATTCTTTACGATTGTAAGCGGATGGCGTGTGCCGAGGCTTATCGGGTAAGCCGAGCGTGTCAGGTCGATGTCGTCAGCCGATTCCTCAGCCTCTGCGTTCTGCTCTTTCAGATCGTTGATCTTCTGCAAAGCTGCCTGCTTCAACTCGTTGATCTTCATACCTACAACCTTCTTCTGATCCGCAGGTACGTTGCGGAAGTCAGCCATGAGAGCTGTAATCTCGCCCTTTTTGCTCAGGTATTTAAGTCGCAGCTGTTCAATCTCTTCAGCATTCGATGCTGTAAGATTGTTCACTTCCTTAAGAAGCTCTTCTATCTTTTCTAACATATTATAATTATATAGCTTATTTACTAACTTATAAAAAAACATTGCAAAGGTAATATTTTTTAGGCTAATAAAGAAGTTTATCGAAATAAAGTTGTACTTTTGCCAAAAATTTGAGGGCTTGATAGAGCCTGACAAATGTATTAATTGTAGTATGAGAAAAGCTGTTATATTTGTAGTGCTCGCTATTTTTGTGGGCATTGTTTGTTTTTCGTCTTCATCTTGCACCGGAAAAAGCGCATCTGATGCAGATACTGATACCATTATGACGGCAGACACAGGCGCTGTGACTGACTCTATAGAGGAAATCATCGCAGAGACGCCGATGCCGAAGGCTGCTGACGAATTGTTCGACGACTTCTTCTTCAACTTCGCGGCAAACCGCAAGTTGCAGATTAAGCGCATCGAGTTTCCGCTGCCCATTGTTACGGGTGAGAAGACCACTTATCTCGCAAAGAAAAACTGGAAGATAGACCATTTCTTCATGCGACAGGACTTCTATACCTTGATTTTTGACAGTCCACGCCAAATGGATGTGGTGAAAGACACGTCTATCTCACACGTTGTTGTGGAGCGCATCAATCTGAAAAGATATAGCGTGAAGCAGTATGTCTTCGAACGCAAGCAGGGCTTGTGGATGATGACTTCCATTCGCAACGAGAGTCTCGCCAAGAGCAAGAATGCTTCGTTCCTGCATTTCTATCAGAAGTTCGTCAACGACACTACGTTTCAGGTGGCAAGCGTGAACGACCCACTGGAGTTCACCGGTCCTAATCCTGACGACGATTTCGAAACGATGAGCGGAATACTTGCGCCTGAGCAGTGGCTTTCGTTCGCACCGGAACTGCCACATAAGGTGATTTATAACATTCTGTACGGACAGAAATACACGGAGAGCAGACAGAAGATTTTTGTTATCCGAGGCATAGCCAATGGCATCGAGACTGAGCTTACTTTCCGCCGCATCGGCAGAAAGTGGAAGCTTATGAAACTTATAATGTAACGTGCGAAAACTTGAAAAGTGATGAAAGATATAAAGAACTATAATCTCCTCAATCATAACACCTTCGGCATATCGGGCAATTGCCGCCGCTTTGTAGAGTTCGACAACGTAGACGAACTGCAGACTTGCGTGCGTTCGATAACAGCCGAAGACAAGCCGTTGCTGATTATCGGCGGCGGAAGCAATCTTCTGCTCACACGCGACTTCCCCGGACTTGTGCTTCATTCTGCAATAATGGGGCGCGAGGTAGTGAAGGAAAGCGAAGGTAAGGTGTGGTTGCGCTGCGGTTCGGGCGAAACATGGGACGACATCGTGGCTTATGCCGTAGAAAAAGGATGGCATGGAGCAGAGAATCTCTCGCTTATACCGGGCGAAGTGGGCGCAAGTGCGGTGCAGAACATCGGTGCATACGGCGCTGAAGCCAAGGATCTGATTACGAAAGTTGAGGCTGTGGAGATTGCTACCGGCAATGTGGTGGAGTTCTCTAACGAAGACTGCCGCTATGCTTATCGTCAGAGCCGCTTCAAGAACGAGTGGAAAGACCATTATGTGATTACTTACGTCACTTATTGCTTCTCGCTTGACTTCTGTCCGGATCTTGACTATGGCAATATTCGCCATTCGCTTGAGGAGCAGGGCATCAGTAAGCCGACGGCTCAGCAGTTGCGTCAAACCATTATCAATATACGCGAGGCTAAGCTCCCCGATCCGAAGGTGACTGGCAATGCAGGCAGCTTCTTTATGAACCCTGTTGTAGGGCGCGATGTTTACGAACGCCTCGCTGCGCAACACGAAGGAATGCCTCATTACGTAGTGGATGCTGACCATATCAAGATTCCGGCTGGATGGATGATAGAACAGTGCGGATGGAAGGGCGCATCGCTCGGAAGGGCAGGCGTACACGACCGTCAGGCGCTCGTGCTTGTCAATCGAGGAGGCGCAACCGGTGAGGAGGTTGTCACACTCTATAAGCGCATCATTGAAGATGTACGCGCTAAGTTTGGTATAGAGATACATCCGGAAGTGAATGTAATATAGAACTCCTTTGTCTCTTCGCAAAAGCGAAGGGTAGGGAGTATAGGTAGAAGGACACGGAACAGCAAAAAGATTAGTTCAGAATAATGTGCAGCAACAATAATATAACTGTAACCTTGCTCGGTACAGGCACTTCGGGTGGTGTACCGTCGCTTGGTTGCCAGTGCGAAGTGTGTCGCAGTAAAGATCCGCGCGACCATCGTCTGCGCTGTGTGGCGCTTGTAGAGTCGGAGACAGGCACACGCGTGCTTATCGACTGCGGACCCGATATACGCCAACAGCTGATGCCGTTGCCGTTCAAGCCGTTCGACGCCATACTGATGACACATATCCACTACGACCACGTAGGAGGAATCGACGACTTGCGCCCGTTCTCGGTGTTCGGACCGATAAATCTGTACGGCGACGAGAAGACGTGCAACCATGTGCATCAGATTATGCCGTATTGCTTCGGCGAGCATCTGTATCCTGGCGTTCCGCGTCTTGAACTGCACACCATCCGTCCGCACAAACCATTGCGCATTGGCGATTTGGAGATAATACCTATAGAAGTGATGCACGGCAAGATGCCGATTCTCGGCTTTCGTATAGGCAAGTTTGCGTATATTACGGACATGAAGACTATCGGCGACGCAGAGTTGCCGTATCTTGATGGGGTAGAGACGCTTGTTGTGAACGCTTTGCGCTTTGAGAAAGAGCACCATTCGCACCAACTTGTGGCTGACGCGGCTGAGTTTGCGCATAAGATTGGCGCAAAGCAGACGTATATAACGCATGTTTGCCATCATATCGGACTGTATGATGAGGCGGAAAAGCGTATGCCGGAAGGACTCAGTCTGGCATACGACGGACTAAAACTAACGATGGAGCGTTAGATGCCGAATTAGAGTTGTTAAGTATTGAGTCTTAACAACGTAAAAACTTGAAAAGTATTAAGAAATAATGAAGCGTAGATGTTTATCTATGCTTCTTTTTTTTGCCTCCGAACAAGAACGCACCCTCTTGATATTTGCGATAAAGCTTCCAACCGAGCATCATGCCGTCGAACATACCCGAACCAAGGCTCACCATACGTAAGAGCTTCTGAGCCTTGCCTTGAGGCGCAGGCTCCTCCTTGTGAAACAGTTCGTTCCACTTGTCGGCTATACACTCCTCTTCGTGTTCTATTTGTTTGCGCAATTTATCCTTGTATGCAGCTATGTCCTCAAGCGACTGGATGTTTTGCGGCTGTTCGACAGCTTCGATAGGTTCGATTTTTGACATAAGTGTTTATGTGTGAATTTAGGCTGACTACTATTCGTTCATCAGCAGACCAGCGAGAAACTTTACGAGTGGGCGTTCTATCCATCTCTTTCTGAACATAACGCAGAGGATGAGCATGATGAAGTAGCCACCGGCTACGCAGGCAAAAGCCAATGCCATGCCCATCAGTGGTGCGAGAGCGTAAGCTGCTGCGAACGAGAGGTAGATGAGTCCGATGAAAAGAAGCAGCAAAAGCACAGCCACCATTGTCAGGGCTGTGAGCAGACGCACTATCTTTTCAATTACATCGAGCTTCACAAACTTTGTCTGAAGCCCGATGTAATTTCTGACAGCTTCGATAAGCTCAGCAATGGTCTCTATGTTTTTATCTGTTGAGAACATCTTGCTTTTCGTTTTGCTTTCGTTGCTTGTTATTAATCTTCGTTTTCAGTTGCGTCCTTGATGTCGTCAACAAGGTCTTCAACCTCCTTGCGGCTAACGCGGATGTTGTGCTTCTTGCAGAAGTCGTCAACAGCGTCACCGATGCGTGTACGTGTCTCGCTACCCTTCTCCGGAGCGAGAAGAACTCCTAATGCAGTTCCGGCGAGTGCACCGCCGAGGAATGCTCCAATGTAACCTAATGCTTTCATGTCTTTTATTTTTAAGTTAATAAATTATGATAGTGCAAATATAGCAAAACTTTTCGTATTTCGTAGTTTGTTGACGAGTTTTTTTATTAAAAATTCTGCTAAAATATGCCGAATAGCTAAAAATGAGCGATTTACAAGTGTTT